>NZ_JAXIVS010000031.1 GCF_034259325.1 Hyalangium ruber
CCGATGCCGGTCGCCGCTCCCGCCGCGCAGGCCGCTCCGCCTCCCCCGCCCGCCTCCAGCGCGCCCCCGGCCCCACGCCCCACCGCGCAGCCCGCGCCCCCGGCCCCCGCGCCGGCCGCCGCCAAGGGCGGCTTGAGCCCACACACGGTGGAGCTGGTCCAGCGCTCCTGGTCCCAGGTGGCCCCCATCTCGGATGCCGCCGCCACCCTCTTCTATGATCGCCTCTTCGAGCTGGATCCCTCGGTGCAGCCGCTCTTCAAGAGCGACCTGGCCCAGCAGAAGAAGAAGCTGATGCAGATGCTGAACGTCGCCGTGGATGGGTTGAACAATCCCCAGCGACTGGTGCCCGTGCTGGAGCAGCTCGGCGCCCGCCATGCCGGCTACATGGTCCAGGATCACCACTATGTCCTCGTGGGCGAGGCCCTGCTGTGGACCCTGCGCGAGGGCCTCGGCGAGTCCTTCACCCCGGAGACCGAAGCCGCGTGGAAGGAGGTCTACGGCCTCGTCGCCGGCGTCATGAAGAAGGCCGCCTCCTCGGGGATCAAGGCCGCTCCGCCTCCCCCGCTCCCGGCGCCTCCCGTGCCCGACGAGATGTCGGTGGCCGCGCCGATGCCGCCCGTGGAGCGTCAGGCGCGGGGTGACGAGACGATGCCCTACCACCTGCTCGCGCAGACACGGGTCATGGGCATGCAACCCTTCGCGCCGCCCTACCCGCCCACCGAGGCCCTCTCGGGCAACGCGGCTGCCCAGGCTGCTCCGGTCGCGGCGACTCCCGTCTCCACGTCGATCTCCATTCCGCTGAACGTGCCGCGCGAGGTGACGCTCAACGTCCACCTCAACCTCAAGATCGAGGCGGACAGCGCCCTGCGCGCCCTGGCCCAGCGGGCCACCCAGCCCCCCGCGCCCGCTCCCGCGCCCGTCACGCCTCCTCGGGGCTCGGTCTCGCCCGTGCTGCTGGTGGCGCTGTGCGTGCTGGTCTCGGTCAGCACCGTCGTCGCCCTCGGGCCGCTCGGCCAGGCCGCCACGGCGTTCTCCCTGAGCGATCTGGCGCGGCTCGCCGCTCCCGTGTTCACGCTGGCCGCGCTCGCCGTCGGCTACTTCTGGGGCCGAGGCCGCGGGCGCTGAAATGGACCCGACCGGACAGCGCATCGGCGCCTTCGAGATCGTCCGACTGCTCGGCGCGGGCGCCATGGGCATGGTGTACCTGGCCAAGGACAACATCCTGCGCCGGGACGTCGCCCTCAAGCTGCTCACCAAGCGCAACGACGAGATCGACCACGAGTTGCATGAGCGCTTCCTGCGCGAGGCCCGCGCCGCCGCACGGCTCATGCACCCCAACGTCGTGCAGATCTTCCAGATCGGCGAGACGGCGCGCTATCGCTTCATCGCGATGGAGTACGTGGAAGGTGCCTCCACACGTCAGGTCGCCAAGCAGCACGGCGGCAGGCTGCCCGAGCCCTTTGCCCTCGAGAAGATGCGCGAGGCGGCCGACGCGCTGCGCCTCGCGGGCTCGATGGGGATCTGCCACCGCGACATCAAGCCCGCCAACCTGCTGCTCAACGCGGCCAAGGTGCTGAAGATCACCGACTTCGGGCTGGCGGCCCAGATGGATGGAGGGGGCACGCTCGGCCAGGCCTCGGCGCAGATCGAAGGCACGCCGTTCTACATGAGCCCCGAGCAGTGGGCCGGCGGCAACATCACCCCCTCCTCGGACATCTACAGCCTGGGCTGCACCTTCTTCCACCTGATCACCGGCAGCCGGCCCTTCGCGGCCAACGACTTCTTCGGCTCCATGCAGGCGCACATCCACAGCCCGGTGCCGGATGCGCGCTCCCTGCTGCCCGAGCTGGACGCGTCCTTCGCCGAGCTGCTCAAGCGCACCATGGCCAAGCAGCCCCAGGAGCGCCCCACGGCCGTGGAGCTCATCGAGCGGCTGGACGAGCAGCTCCTGCGCTGGCGCAACCTCGCCCGCCCCCGAAGCCCCCAGGGCCCCGCCGTGACGACAGGGGGCCCCGCGTCCTTCTCGATCTCCGAGGGCTCCGTCCCCAGCTTCTCCAGCCCCAGCTCCTTCAGCCCCACCTCGCGCACCAACTGGTCGGGGCCCACGGCCTCCTCCCTGATGGAGTCCTCGGGTCGGGAGATCGAGCTGCTGGGCAACCAGAGCTATCACCAGTACTACGCGCTCAAGGGCTACCCCTTCAGCGACATCCGCCAGCCGGCCTCCTTCTGGGAGGGCGGCCCCTACGGCAGCGCCCTGTCCGCCCTCGCCGCGCGGGTGCAGGTGGGCCAGCGCGTCAACGTGCTCGTGGGCCCCTCCGGCAGCGGCAGGACGTTCCTGTGCGAGATGCTGCAGCACAAGCTGCCGGGCTCGGCCGTCTTCTCCATCGAGCCCCAGCTGTTGCTCGGCTCTCGGCTCTTCCTGGCGCTCTGTCGGCAGAGCGGCGTCCACGTCAACCCGACCTCCAGCCAGCGCTTCCTCATCGAGGCCTTCCTGGCACAAGTCACTCCCCCGGACCGGCCGGACGCCCCCGTCGTCATCGTCGTGGATGGGGTGGACCCGAACGACCGGGAGCTGCTCGAGGACATCGACCGGATCGCCCAGGCCGCGCCCCGGCGAAAGTTCTCCCTGGTGCTGGTGGGCACCGAGTCGCTCCCCGAGGGGCTCGTCTTCCAGGGCGCGCCCCCGAGCCTGCTCGCGGGCATCCCGCCCGTGAGCCTCCGGCCGATGACGCAGCAGGAGATGGTCGACTACATCGAGTTCCGGATGCGCTCGGTGGGCGGGTTCGGCTGGGTCTCGCTCGACGCCGCCTCACGGCAACTGCTCTACCTGCGCAGCGGCGGCCTGCCCCGGCTGGTGAGCATCTACTGCCACAACGCGCTCACCCTCGCGATGATCCGCCAGGAGAAGCTGCCCCGGCTGGACACGCTCCGCCTGGCCATGAAGAGCAAGCTCTACCTCACGCCCGAGGGCGCACGCTCCCTGCTGGCGACGGGCTGAAACGCAAACGCCCCGCCAGGAGCCCTCTCGGGCTCCCCAACGGGGCGTCACTGCGCACGACGGCGGAACGACTACGCGCCGCGAGCGGCCTTGTGCTGCTGACGCAGCGCCAGCTTGATGCTCGGCTTGATGATGACCAGCGCGTCGTTGTGGCCGGGGACGGCGCCCTTGATGAGCACCAGGCCCTTCTCCACGTCCACGTCCACGACGGTCAGGTTCTGGGTGGTGACCTGATCCACGCCGTAGTGACCGGGCATCTTCTTGTTCGGGTAGGTACGGCCCGGCGTCTTACGCTGACCGATGGCGCCCGGGTGACGCTGATACTCGTGCGTACCGTGCGTCTTGGTCTGCGAGCCCTTGAAGCTCCAGCGGCGCATGACGCCCGAGAACCCGCGGCCCTTGGTGGTGCCCGTCACGTCCACCACCTGCCCCTTGGTGAACATGTCGGCCTTGACGGCGTCGCCCACGTTGAACTTCGCGGCCTCATCCGGCGTCACCCGGAACTCCCTCAGGTGACGACGCAGCCCCGCGTTGTTCTTCTTGAAAAAGCCGAGCTGGGCCTTGGTGAGCACCTTCTCACGGACCTCGCCGAAACCCAGCGTCACCGCCGAGTACTGATCCTTCTCGGGCGTCCGCTTGCCCACGACCTGGCAGGTGTTGACGTCGATCACCGTCACGGGGACGAGGTTGCCCTCGTCGTTGAACACCTGGGTCATGCCGATCTTCTTGCCAATCAGACCCTTCACGTCATCCTCACTGCGAGCGCGCATAGCGCGGAAAAACTTAATGAAATCAACTGCCTGGCCCGTTCCTGTACCCTCCGGGCGGCAGGAAGCGGCGCAATGTAGCAGACACGCCCCTTACGTCAAGCACCGAGGGAGGATCATACCCTCACTGGGCGCGATCGAGCCTCGGGTAGAACGGTGAGAGTTGCGCATCGGCGATGCGCTGGGCGTAAACGTCCTCGCCGAGCAGGAACAATGCCTGATCCAGGTAGTCTTCCGCCGCCTGGATCTCCTGCTCCTTCTGGCTGATCGCCTGGTCGAAGTCCGCCATGGCCTGCTTGAAGGCCTCTTCCCGGTTCTCCGCCTCGTCATCCATCTCCAGCAGGCGCTTGTGCGCCAGGATGCCCTGCGCGCCGGGCTGGCCAGGGGCCGGGGTGAGCACGTTGTTCAGGTCGTACTCGATGGCCTCGATGTCGCGCTCCAGGCGCATCTGCTTGAGGCGGTTCTTCTTCAGGTTCTCGCGCGCGAGGCCGATCTCCAGCGGATCCACGCGGGTGAGCTCCATGTCGGAGATCTTCGCCTCGAGCTTCTTGAGGCCGTCGGCGGCATAGCGCTTCTCGGCGCGCTTGGAGGCCAGGCCCTTGCGCATGTCGCGCACCTTGCCCTCGATGGCGTCCACCGCCTTCTTCCACTTCTTCACCAAGACCAGGTGGGTGACGCGCTCCTTCTCCTGAGCGGCCTGGAACTCCTGGTAGGCCACGTCCTCCTCGTTCATCTGCTGCTCGAGCTCCGCCAGCTCGTCCCGCCGCGCCACCAGCGCCTCCTCGGCGCGGTAGACGCGATCCATGGTGCGCGGGCAGTTGGGCTTGCCAGCCAACCGATCCCGCGCCAGGTCCCCGAGTTGGAAGATCAGATCGTTGTAGCTCTCGGCCTTGGCCATGGGGGCGGTTTTACGCCCAACCATGGCAGGCTGTCAGCAGCTCAGGAGTCGGCCGGCGCCGCGGCGACCACGTCGGTGAAGCCCACGGCGGGCAGCACCCCTTCGGCCAGGGTGAGCAGCTCCCGGGAGCGATCCTGCTCCTCGGTGCGGTTGAGCTCACACACCCAGGCGGAGGACAGATCCGCGTGCTGCCGGGCCATCTCGGCGGTGGACTCGTAGCGAGCGGCGGCGGTGCGGGCGAACGCCCCCTCCTTGCGCAGCTCGAGGACCAGGTCCTCGCCGATCTCGATGTCCTCCGGAGGCACCGGCAGCGGGCCTCGACCCAAGGCCGCCAGGCGGGCCAACAGGCGCGAGGCGTGTGCCCGACAGAAGGCCGCCAGCACCATCAGCCGCGCCCTCGCGCGCGGATCTCCGACCTTCTCGGCCAACGCCGTCATGCGTCGCGCCGAGACGACTTCGGCTTCCCATGCTGCCGCCAGTGCAGCCGCCAAGCGAGTGTGCCTCGCCCCCATTACCGTCCCCCTTTGACTACCTTCCGCGGCAACCTAGGGATGGGCCTGCGAGGATTCAACCGAGGCGCTCCACCAACCACACCCCTCCTGCCACGAGGATGACGCTGGAGAGCACTCGCACCGTCCACCGGTGAGCAGTAGGCCGGCGTTGGATCAGCCGCATGATGGGCAGCAAGGCCACGACGAGCACGGCCTGCCCCAGCTCCACCCCCAGGTTGAAGCCCAGCAGCCCCTTCACCACCTGCTGGCCCAGGCCGTAGCCGCTCAGCACGCTGGCGAAACCGAAGCCATGCACCAACCCGAAGAGAAAGGTGATGAGGGCGCGGTGCCGGTGCTGGCGCAGCACCAGGTTCTCCGCCGCCACATAGATGATGGAGAGGGCGATGGCGGCCTCCACCCAGCGCGTGCGCTCCGGGTCCAGGAGGATGAAGCCCAGCGCCGTGGCCCCCAGGGTGAGCGAGTGCGCCACCGTGAAGGCCGTCACCATCCAGAGCACCCGCTTGAGCGTGCCGCCCACCAGCAGCAGCGCCAGCAGGAAGGCCAGGTGGTCGATGCCCTCGAAGATGTGCTTCATCCCGAGCTGCACCCAGCCGCCGAAGCCCGGCGCGAACCCCGACGCCGGCGCCGCGCCCCGCTCGGGAATGTCCACGCTCGGCTGGCGGGAGTCGGCGAAGAGCTGGCCCCCCTCTCCACCATAGGTGCCCAGCACCACCTTGTAGTTGGAGGGCAGCAGCGAGAGCACCGTGAACGTCTGCCGCAGCGGGCCCGGCGGACATATAAAGGTGGCGGTGAGCTCCACGTAGCTCTCACGCCTCCGGGCGGAGTGCTCCTTGCGCGCGCAGGAGGCGCCTGCCGCCGTGAGGGGCACCGCGTCCCACAGCCCCACCTTGAGCGCCGCGCGCCGCGCGTCCAGATCCGCCTGGGAGATGTCGCCGTCGCCGTCCGCGTCCGCCGGCAGCAACAGGCTCAGCGTGCTGGCCGTCATCGTCAGCAGCGCGTGGACCTCCGGGCCATCCGCCGGGGCGCGCCGCACCTGCGCATAGATGATGTCCGCGTCGTGCGCGCGGGCCACCCCCGCCCCCAGCAACAGGACGAGCGGCGCCGCGAGTCGTGCCATCCGCATGCGCCGCGCAGCCTCGCGCGGGCGCTGGCCCCGCGTCTACTCCTGGATGAACTGGAGGTGGACCTGCTGCCGGCCGCTCATACCGCCATGGTGGGCGCCGCAACGCGGACAGTACATGGGCCCGTCCCAGTCCCACTCCGCCTTCACGTCCTCGCCACAACACACCATGGGGATGACGCGCAGGTCCTCCGGCTCGGCGGGCAGCGGCTCGGGCAGCGCCTCCGGGGCCACCGCGATGAAGGTGGGCCGCGGGTTGTACGACAGCGTGCGGGACACATAGGCGAGCTGCTCGTAGCGCACGTGGTTGGCCCACGCGCGAGAGAGCGACTCCAGGTAGCTCACGTGCTCGGGAGCCAGCCACTCGTCCGCCTCGGCGTGGTGGCCACAGTAGAGGCAGTGCCAGTGCGGCACCTCCTCATAGCCCTCGTCCGCGTTCTCGAAGGGAAAGAGCGACACCAGCCGGCGCTGCAGCACGCGCGCATCGAAGCGGTTCGGCAGCGTCTTGAAGATCCGGTGGCAACCCGGGCACTGCCGGCGAATGAAGCCCGTGGCGTCCTTCGGCAGTGCCACCTCCACCCGCGCGCTCATGCCAGGACCCGCCGGCTGCGCTTCGACACCGCGAGGATCAGCGTCACCACCGCGAACAGCAGCAGCAGGTGGACCCAGTACCCCTCGGTGGAGCCCGTGGTCATCCCCAGCGCCCACAGCACGAAAAGGATGATGCTCATCGTCCAGAACACGCCCGTCCGCCTCCTGCCCACCCGTCTCGGATTGTCGCCGAAACTAGGGAGCCGCGTGTCCCACGGCAACCCCTGGAGAGGGGAACACCAGTGCTTTCGACAGCCCCGGGTTGGGCAATGATCTTCCACTCCCGGGCATTTTTTCCCCTCTGTCCTGTCCTACCCGGGCGCCTCTCGGGCTCTGAGCTTCCAATGATCTTAATGATACAGGGAGTGCTCCCCAGCCCTTGGCACGGCGGGTGCTTGACGGACCTGGCGTGAGTGTCGAGGGCGCGGGGGTCGGCGCGCCGGGGAGAGTGAGATGGGGCGATGGACGGTGGCGGTGGCGGCGGCGGCGATGTTGACGGGTGCGGCGGTTCCGAACTTTCCGTCGGCGCTTCCGGAGGGGGCTGTCACGGAGACTCCGGAGGTCGCGGAGCTGAGGGCGAAGCTGGCCGAGCAGGAGCTGGCGCTGCGCGAGACGCAGGTGCGGCTGCAGGAGTACCAGGATGAGGTGGCCTACCAGGAGGCGCTGAGCCTGGGGGTGGTGGAGGCGGTGAAGGCCTCGGGCCTGCCGGTCCGGCAGCAGCGGCGGGTGGCGGTGGCCATCGTCCGCGAGGCCCAGCGCAACAACGTGGACCCGATGCTGGTGATCGCGCTGATCCGCTGCGAGAGCTCGTTCAACAACTATGCGGTCTCCCACGTGGGCGCCATGGGGCTGATGCAGGTGATGCCGGCCACCGGCAAGTACCTGGCCGACAAGGCGGGCTTCCGGCTGGGGCGCTCCACCAACCTCTTCGACGCGGAGACCAACATCGAGCTGGGCACCGCGTACCTGGCCGACCTCATCAACCGCTTCGGCTCGGTGGACAAGGCGCTGGTGGCCTACAATGCCGGCCCGGGCCTGGCGAAGAAGATCCTCGCCAAGCGCGAGTCCCGTAAGAAGTTCATGGCCGGCTACCCCGCCAAGGTGGTGGGCGAGTTCCGCAAGCTCAAGGCGAAGCAGGAGCGCGAGCTGACCCTGCGCACCCAGGCGCCCTCCCAGGGCTCCCAGGGCTGAGCGGACCGGAAATTCATTCCGACCGATTTCAAACAGTCCGGAAAATCTTGCTGAAACCGGACTGTAAATTCTGCGGTTCCTGTAGGTGCGTTGGCGACGAACGGTGGAAACCCTTGGATTCACAAGGCTTTCTCGGGATTCGTTTGGTCCGGGAAATGCTACAGCCTCGCAGTCCGTGGCCGTCGTCCGACGGCACCACTCAAGACTCGGCATCAAGGGAGAAGGCAACCATGGCGGGGCTGCAGATCCACCAGGAAGAGCTCGCGGGACGAATCACGCTGCGACTCGAAGGGACGCTCGACTGGCGTACGGCCGCGCAGCTGCGGCACTCGCTGGAGTCGCTGGGCTCCAAGGAGGTCGTCCTGGACTTCGCGCACCTGCGTGAGTTCAAGGACACGGCGGTGGGAGTGCTCACCCGGGACCTGGGGGCGCGCAAGGTGGTGTTCCGGGGCCTGGCGGGGCACCACGAGCGGATGTTCCGCTACTTCGGGGTCAGCACCGGCACCTCGCCGCGCGCCTACTACACCCCGGAAGAGATCCTCGCTTAGCGTGAAGTGGCATGGACGGGCGGTGAGCGGGCCTCCGGGTCCCGCCGCCCGGTATGGTGGGGTCCCGCTCGGAGGACGGCTCGGGTAGACTGCGACCCACGGATGAACCAGCCCGCCCGAGCCCTTGTTGCTGCCCCAACCGTTGCCTCCTCTCGCTCGGTCATGGAGCGAATCGCCGCCCACCTCTCCAGCGTGGTGCAGGGCAAGGAGGCGCAAGCGCGCCTCACCGTCACCAGTGTGGTCGCCGGCGGCCACGTGCTGCTGGAGGACGTGCCGGGGGTGGGCAAGACGACGCTGGCCGAGGCGCTGGCGCGCGCGTGCGGGCTGAGCTTCGCGCGCATCCAGTTCACTGCGGACCTGATGCCCGCCGACATCCTCGGCGCCCAGGTGTTCCACGCCGCCACGGCCACCTTCAGCTTCCGGCAGGGCCCCATCTTCCGGCAGCTCGTGCTGGCCGATGAACTCAACCGCGCCCCGCCCCGCACCCAGTCCGCGCTGCTGGAGGGCATGGCCCAGGGGCAAGTCTCCCTGGATGGTTCCACCTATCCCCTGCCCGCCCCCTTCACGGTGGTGGCCACGCAGAACCCGCTCGACTTGACCGGCACCTATCCGCTCCCGGACTCGCAGCTCGATCGCTTCCTCATGCGGCTGTCGCTGGGGCACCCCTCTCCCGAGGTGGAGGCGCGGCTGCTCACCACGCGCGGGCGCACCCCTCCGGTGGAGAAGCTGGAGCCGGTGACGGGGCCCGAGGAGCTGATCGGCCTGCGCGCCCTGGCCGCCGAGCTGCGGATGGATGACTCGGTGGCCGAGTACGTGGTGCGGCTGGCGAAGGCCACGCGCGAGCACGGCGACATCGAGCGAGGCGCCTCCACGCGCGCGGTGCTGGCGGTGGGCGCCGCGGCCCGCGCCTACGCCCTGTGGGAGGAGCGCGACTTCGTGACGCCCGGAGATGTGCGGGCGGTGCTGGTGCCGTGCCTGGCGCACCGCCTGCTGCTGCGCAGCAACGTGCAGGGCGCGGCGGCGCGGGACGAGGCCTCCCACCTGCTCGAGGAGCTGTCCCGCAAGGTGGCGGCGCCCCGGTGAAGGCTCGGCTGGCGGCCCTCTGGGTGCGACTGCGCGCCCTGCTGCGCCCTCCGCGCACCTTGAAGGTGACGCGCGTGGGCCGCACCTACCTCGTGGTGACATTCGGGGTGGGCCTGGGTGCGCTCAACACGGGCAACAACCTGCTCTACCTGGTGCTGGGCCTGCTGCTGTCCATGGTGGTGGTGTCCGGCGTGCTCTCCGAGCGCTGCCTGCGCCACCTGCGCCCGCGCCGCCTGGGCACCGAGTCGGCCTTCGCCGGCGAGCCCTTCGCGTTCCGCTGGGCCCTGCGCCGCGAGCAGGGCCACGCCTTCGCCCTCACCCTGGGCGAGGTGGACACGCCCCTCACCGGCGAGGGGCGCGTGGGCTACCTGCCCTCGGGCACCGAGCATGTCATCCGCGCGGACCTCACCGCGCCCCGGCGCGGGCCCGTGCAACTGAGCGGCGTGCGCGTCACCACCACGTGGCCCCTGGGCCTGTTCGCCAAGACGCGCGTCTTCGACCTGGAGGGCACGCTGCTCGTCTACCCCCGGCGAGGCTACGCGTGCCAAGTGCCCGGCGAGGCCCTGCAGGGGCTCTTCGGAGATTCGAGCAGCCCGCGCCGCAACGATGGCACCGGAGACGTGGCGGGCCTGCGCGAGCTGGAGCCCCAGGAGGACGCCCGCCGCGTCCACTGGCGCAAGAGCGCCGCCGTGGGAAAGCTGCTCAAGGTGGAGCGCGAGCGCGAGGAGCGCCGCACCTACGTCCTCACCGTGGACGCGGGCCTCACGGGTGATGCGCTGGAGCGGCGCTGCGAGGAGGTGGCCGCCCTCTCCCACGAGCTGCTCGGCGCGGGCCATGAAGTGGGCCTGGAGACGGCGGGCGAGCGCCTGCGCCCCGCCGCCGGCCATGTGCAGGAGCGACGAATCCTCCGCGCCCTGGCGTGGCTGGGCTTCGAGGAGCTGCGCGAGGAGAAGGAAGAGGAGGCAGCGGCATGAGCGCGCCCTCCCGGCTGCGGCTGCGACTGAGGGACCTGGGCGCGGGGGCGGCGTTCGGCTCCATGGCCGTGTCCGGACAGCTCCCGGTGTGGACGCTGGGGCTCTTCGCCCTCGCGCTGATCTGCGCGCTGTGCGGCTGGCGCCTGTTCGCCCAGCGCTCCCGGGCCACGGCGGTGCTCCTGTTGGGCGTGGCGGGCGCGCTGGGCCTGTCCGTGTACTCGGGCCAGCTGGATCTCGTGGTGGCCGCGTGCGCCTTCGCGGGCCTGATCGCCGCCCACCGGCTGCTGTCCACACCCGACTCCCGCACGGATGGACAGGTGCAGCTCGCCGGCCTGCTCATGGTGGCGGGCGGCGCGGCGCTCTCCGGCGAGCTGATCTTCGCCGTGTTCCTGGTGGCCTTCTGCGTGCTGGCCAGCCTCTCCATGGGGCTGTCCGTGGTGGAGGCCGCCGTACCCGAGGGCGAGCCGCTTCCAGTGCGCGCGGTGGTGCGCCCGCTCACGGTGGGCATCGTCTTCGCGGTGTGCGGCGCGGCGGCCTTCTTCCTGCTCTTCCCCCGGCTCAACTGGAACCTCGCCGGGCGGCGCACCTCGCCGGGCCTGGGAGCCACCACGGGCCTGTCGGACACGGTGCGGCTGGGCGGCGCGGGCACGCTCAAGAGCAACCCTCGCGTGGTGATGCGCGCCCACCTCACGCCGGACCCGGGCCAGGAGCAGCTCGGCGCGTACTGGGTGGCGCGCACCTATGACACCTTCGACGGGCAGGAGTGGACGAGCATCGGCACCCCCAAGCGCACGCGCCAGCGGGTGACGCTGCGGCCCGGCGGCGAGAGCTCCATCCACCAGAAGGTGGAGCTGCTGCCCGCCTATGGCGCCCGCACGCTGATCGCCCTGGAGACGCCCACGCGGATGGGCAACGCGGTGGCCTTCGGCGCGTCCGGCAGCCGGCGCACCTCGCTGGCGGAGTTGGGCGGCGGCGAGGTGCGCTTCGCGGAGGCCGGCATCTCCTACTCCTACGAGGCCACCAGCCTGCCGCCGGACGAGGAGGCCTCCACGAAGCTGAGCGAGGTGGAGCGTGGCCAGCTCCTCGCGCTGCCGGACCGACTGGATCCGCGCGTGGCGGAGTTGGCCGACCGCGTGCTGGACGGAGAGAAGGATCCGCTGGCCGCCGCGCGCAAGCTGAGCACCTTCCTCCAGCGCGAGTACAGCTACACCCTGGAGCTGTCCGGAGACGTGGAGGATCCGCTCGCCGACTTCCTCTTCGTGCGCAAGGCGGGACACTGCGAGCACTTCGCCACCGCGCTCACCGTCATGCTGCGCACCCAGGGCTTCTCCGCGCGGCTGGCCGCCGGCTTCTACGGAGGCGAGCGCTCGGGCGAGGACTACATCCTCCGAGCCGGAGACGCGCACGCCTGGACGCACGTGCTGGTGCCCGAGCGCGGCTTCGTCACCCTGGACGCTACGCCCCCCGGCAACCGGGCCAGCCAGTCGGCCGCGGCGCTCCAGTTCCTCACGGGCCTGTACGAGTCGCTGGAGGCGCGGTGGCGCTCGGCCGTGGTGGACTTCTCTTTGAGAGATCAGATGGCGGTGGCCCAGCGCTTCATCCGCCCGCCGCGCGATCCCGGCCGCTCCTCCCGCAGCCTGCCGCCCGCGCGCGTCTGGGCCCTGGCGCTGCTGGCGGGCGTGGGGACCTATGGCGCCTGGCGCCTGTTCGCCAAGCGGAAGTCCACGCCCAAGCCCCTCGAGGCCACGCGCCTGGTGGACGCCGTGGAGCGCCTGCTGCGCGAGGCGGGCGTCCGTACCCACGAGGGCGAGACGCTCGAGGATCTCACCGCGCGCCTGAGCCGGGAGCACAGCCCCCTGGCCGGACCGCTCCAGCCCCTCACCCGTCGCTACCTCGAGGCCCGCTTCGGCCAGCGCCCGCTAGAGGCCGGCGAGGCGGAGCGCTTGCTGGCGCCCCTGCGCCGCTTCCTGGAAGCCCGTCGCGCCGCCTGAGCCCGCTCGCTCCCTCTCCGAGGGTTCGTTCTTGAGCGCACTTCGGACGACACCACTTGGTCTCGTTAGAGGGTTGGAAGGAAGGGTCTCACGACCCACTCTCATTCCCCGAGACTCGGAGGTGACCGTCGACACCCGGGACTTTCTACCAGCACACCAGTCCTGGGTTTTGGGCCTCGGCTTGTAAGTCTTTCACCCTTATCCCCCCCAGCTCACCCGCCCTCCATTCCAAGTCCCTGGAGTTCTTAGGAAATTTACCCCAACGCGTCTGGCACCGTGGTTGCTCTGGACATGGAGCGTGCGGTCGGCAGGCGGTTCCAACCACTTTCGAGGCCTCTGAGGCCCACTCGGGAGCACCCACCATGCAGCTCTCCAACGAGCAGTCGTCCAACTCTGGCTCTCTCTCGATGTACCTCTCGGAGATCAACCACTACGCGCTGCTCACCGTGGACGAAGAGCAGGCGCTGGCGCGCAAGTTCATCAAGGGCGATCTGGCCGCCGGCCACCGCCTGGTGACCAGCAACCTGCGCTTCGTGGTGAAGGTGGCCTACGAGTACCGCTCCTACGGCATCAAGATGAGTGATCTCATCCAAGAGGGGAACATCGGCCTGATGAAGGCGGTGCAGAAGTTCGATCCGGACAAGGGCATCCGCCTCATCTCGTACGCGGTGTGGTGGATCCGCGCGTACATCCAGAACTACATCCTCAAGAGCTGGTCGCTGGTGAAGCTCGGGACCACGCAGGCCCAGCGCAAGCTGTTCTTCAGCCTGGCGCGCACCCGCCGCGAGCTGGAGAAGTTCGGCACCCCGGACGGCTCGGTGGTGAACGTGGACGAAATTGCCCGCAAGCTGAACGTGAAGGCCACCGAGGTGCGCGAGATGGAGCAGCGCATGGGCGGCCGGGACTTGTCGCTGGACGCGCCCATGGGCGAGGACGGCGGCAACAGCCACGTGGACTTCGTGGTGAGCGCCAGCGCGCCGCAGGATGACGAGTTCGCCGACAAGGAGGAGGCGGGCCTCATCAACAACCGCGTCCGCACGGCGCTGATGCGGCTGGATCCGCGCGAGCGCTTCATCATCGAGCAGCGCGTCATGAACGAGCGCCCGATGACGCTCAAGGAGCTGGGCGAGCACTTCGGTTTCTCGCGTGAGCGCGCCCGCCAGCTGGAGATCCGCGCCAAGGACAAGCTCAAGTCGGAGCTGGCCGCGCTGATGGCCGAGGTGGATCCCGACACGGCCGCCGCGACCACCTGAGCCCCGCTCACGGAAGCCTGACGCGGTATCCGCGCCCCTGCCCTTCACCGGCGGGGGCGCGGTCGTTTTCAGGGTGTGGATTCAGCCCACATGGCAAACGGGAAGCGCCGGGCTTACAGGGATCTCTTGGGGCCTTCGAGAAGGTAGACTGAGAGCCCCTCCTTCGCTCGAACCCCCTCGCCCCCCCATGGCCTCGCCTCAGACATCGAATGAAACGGCCGCGGCGTCGGCCGCGGATCCAGTGGTAGCCGATAAGGTGGAACTGGCGCGGAACTTCACCTTCCATCTGCTCAAGGGCATCAAGCAGATCGGCATGTACCGCCACAACGATTCGAAGTTCCCCGAGTTCCTGGCGCGGGCGCAGGAGGCGCTGGCGGGGTACACGGGCAAGCACGGCCCGTTGTCGCTCAAGGTGGAGCAGCAGAACTTCATGCTGCACAACGAGCCGCTGTTCTCCGAGGCCACGCCGCTGCCCTACAAGTTCTTCCGGGACGGCATCCGCCAGCTCATCTTCCGGCCGGGGCTCACGGTGGAGGAGATGGTCACCTTCACGCTGATCGCCCTGAGCGAGCCGGAGCGCGGCGCGGACGACGTGCTGGCGCAGCTGTGGCGGGCGGGCCTGGAGCACGTCGAGTACGTGGTGGTGGAGGGCTTCAGCATGGAGGGCGCCTCCGAGGAGGAGGTGCAGATCGAGGTGGACAAGGTGGTGGGCTACCTCTACTCCCGCCTGAAGACGAGCTCGGAGGACTACCTGCGCTTCGCCCGCGTGAACGCGGAGGATCTGGACGCGCAGATGGAGGGTGTGGAGCAGATCCGCGGCGTGGTGGTGGGCGGCACCTACGCCACGGACACGATGAAGGCGCGGCTCCAGAAGGAGATCGAGGAGGAGGAGAACGCGCGCCTCTTCCCCAAGCTGGTGAGCGCCGTGTTCCAGGTGGTGGAGGGCGGCGTGGACGACGTGGGGCTCCTGGAGGAGCTCTTCGTGCAGCTCCTGGACGCCATGCTCATCCAGGACGACTACGCCACCATCAACCAGATGGTGCTCAAGCTCCGGGCGCTGGTGCAGCGCGAGGACGTGGACACGAGCAACACCAGCCGGCTGCTCTCCTACTTCCTGCAGAAGATGGGGGACGAGCAGCGGCTGATCCGAATGGGTGAGTCGCTCAAGCTCACCAAGCCGAGGAACCCGACGGACATCGTCCGCTACCTCCAGGTGCTGGACGAGAACAGCATCATCACCCTGCTGACGGTGCTGGAGACCATCGAGGTGCCGGAGAACCGCGTCCTCTTGAGCGACGTGCTGGCCAACTTCGCCAAGGTTCGGCCCGAGCCCTTCGTGATGCGGCTGGAGTCGGACAAGCCGCAGATCATCCGGGACATGGTCTACATCCTGGAGAAGGCGCAGCTGCCGGACCGGCTGAAGATGTTCGGCAAGGTGCTCAAGGGCAAGAACCTGGTGGTGAAGCTGGAGGTGATGAGCATCATCGCCCGGGGCCACACCCCCGAGGCGCGTAAGCTCATCGCGGAGATGCTGCAGGATCCCATCTCGCAGGTGCGCATCCAGGCGGCGCGCGTGCTGCCGGAGTTCGACCACGACAAGGCCACGTTGGACCTGCAGCGCGTCATCCGCGACCCGAACTTCGAGAAGAAGACGCAGGACGAGCGCGCGGCGTTCTACGCGGCGCTGGGCAGCACGGGGACGACGGCGGCGCTCTCGTACCTGACGGCGATGCTGGCGGTGAAGCCCTCGCTGCTGAACAAGAAGAAGGTGTTGGACGACAAGCTGCTGGCGATCCAGGGGCTCGCGGGCGCGGGCAACATCCAGTCGTACAAGCTGCTGCAGGGCGTGGTGGAGGACAAGTCGCAGCCGACAGAGGTGCTCACCGCGGCGCGCAAGGCGATGTACCAGACGAAGAAGGCGCTGTTCGGAGACACGGCGTCCGCTGAGGAGGCATGAGGCCATGGCCGAGAACCTGAAGATCACCCAGGCGCAGCAGGAGAACACGTCGGACTTCGGCCGCGCGCACTCGGAGAAGCTGCAGGCGCTGGCGCGCGGCATGGTGTCCGGGCTCTACATGCTGGTGCGTTCGGTGAAGATGTACGACCCGGACAACGCCGTCTTCGAGAAGCCGCTGACGCAGCTCCAGGACATCATCAACCAGATCATCTCCAAGGAGGGGCGGCTGGAGCTGGTGGGCGTCAAGGACAGCTTCTACCTCAACGGAATGCTGGTGAAGGTGGACCTGAACTCCATCGAGAACCAGCGCTACCTGCTCACGGAGCTGCGGGCCAAGGACGTGGGCGGCTTCACGCTGACCAAGCCGGTGACGCTGCCGGAGCTGAAGAACTTCGTGTGGATCTTCAGCAAGGAGCAGACGGCGACCGCGGAGGAGGACGGGCTGGCGGCGCGCAAGCTGCTCAACATGAAGGTCGCCAAGTTCTCCAAGCTCCGCGAGAAGCTGAGCAAGGAGGCCGACAAGCTCGACAACCCGGACGACCAGAAGGTGGACCGCAAGAAGTACGCGATGACGGTGTATGCGCGCGCGGTCTACTTCCTGACGAAGTACCTGGAGTCGGTGCGGGCCGGCAAGCCGCTGAACTCGAGCAAGGCGCTGCGCATCATCCAGGACTTCGTGGACATCTCGTACGACCAGAAGACGCACTTCCTGGGCATGACGACGATGAAGCGCGAGGCGGAGTACCTGGTCTACCACCAGGTGAACGTGGCGCTGATCAGCATCGTGTTCGGTTCGGAGCTGGGGTTGACGAAGCCGCAGCTGAGAGACCTGGGCTACATCGCGCTGTTCCACGACGCGGGGATGGTGACGATCCCCGACGAGCTGTCGACGAAGCGCGGGGCGCTGACGCCGGACGAGAAGGCGCTGATCCAGAAGGCGCCGCTGATCTCGGTGCGCAACATCCTGATGGAGAAGGGCTTCACGCGCTCGACGCTGCTGCGCGTGGTGACGACGTTCGAGCACAAGGCGGACTTCGGGACGGCGGTGCGCGACTCGCGCGGCAACATCCAGATGATCATCCCCAAGACGAACCTGGGGGTGTACGCGAAGATCATCGCCATCGCCGACGCGTACGACGCGCTGACGAGCAAGCGTCCTTACCGGGACGCGTACGGGCCGGAAGTGGCGCTGATGCTGATGTGGACGGAGATGCGCAGCAAGTTCGATCCGGAGCTGCTGCAGATCTTCATGCGGGTGATGGCGATCCAACCGGTGAAGGTGCTGAGCAAGCGACAGCAGAACATGTCGCTGGCGGGAGTCTGAGTCCCCGGTTGCCGCACTGGTGCGGCCCGGAGTAGAGCACGGCGCTCATGAGACGCCTGTGCCTGCCGTGGCTCCTGCTGGGAGTCCTCCTGCCCCTGCTGGGCGCCAGCGCCGAGCAGGAGCGCCCTCCACAAGGGGCCCTGGCGCGCATCCAGGCCGAGGGAGTGCTCAAGGTGGCGATCGACGCCACCTACCCTCCCATGGAGTACCTGGAGAACGGCCAGCCGGTGGGCTTCGACGTGGACCTGTCGCGGGAGATCGCCCGACGGCTGGGCGTCACGGCGCAGTTCATCGTCATGGACTGGGACGGCATCCTCGCGGGGCTCACCTCGGGGCGCTACGACATCATCGTCTCGTCGATGAACATCACCCCGGCGCGCCAGCAGCAGGTGGACTTCGTGGAGTACGCGCGCATGTCCCAGGTCTTCGTCACCACGCGGGACCGGGCCATCCGGACCGAGCAGGAGCTGGCGGGCCACAGCGTGGCGGTGCAGACGAACACCACCTCGCAGCGGTGGGTGGAGGCGCTGCGCCAGCGAGGCGTCGCGGTGCGGGAGATCCACGCCTTCCCCGGCGCCACGGAGTGCTTCTCGGCGGTGAAGTCCGGCCAGGCGGAGGTCGTCGTCATCGATGAGCCGGTGGGCCGCTTCTTCTCGCGGCGGGACGACACCTTCGTCATCACCGGACAGGCGCTGGATCCAGAGCCCATCGGCATCGCCATCAACAAGCAGGACGCGGAGCTGACCGCGGCCATCGCCCGCGCGCTGGAGGACATCCGGCGCACGGGAGAGTACCAGCGGCTGTCCGAGCAGTGGTTCGGCGGCGAGCTGGGCAAGGCTCCGCCCCCGCTGGGCTTCTGGGCGTTCTCGTGGACGGTGGTGGTGCCCCGGGTGCTGCAGGGGCTCGGGGTGACGCTGCAGCTCACGCTGGCGTCCGGAGGGCTGGGCGTCGCCCTGGGGCTGCTGGTGGCGCTGGCCCGCATCTCCCGGCGCGCGGTGCTGCGCGGCATCGCACGGGCCTACATCACGCTGTTTCGCGGCACTCCCCTGCTCCTGCAACTGCTGTTCATCTTCTTCGCGCTGCCGCTGATCGTGGGAGTGCGCCTGGGACCGATGGCCGCGGGACTGGTGGCGCTGTCGCTCAACGCGGCGGCCTACATCGCGGAGATCTTCCGGGCGGCCATCGAGTCGATCGACAAGGGGCAGATGGAGGCGGCGCGGGCGCTGGGGATGAGCTACGAGCTGGCCATGCGCCGGGTCATCCTCCCGCAGACGTTCCGGCGGCTGATTCCCCCGCTGGTCAACGAGCTGGCGGCGCTCTCGAAGGACACCTCGCTGGTGATGGTGATTGCCCTGCCGGAGATGCTCTACGAGACGAAGCAGCTCGCGGGCACGTACCTGCGCCCGGAGGTGTACGCCTGGGCGGCGGCCGGTTACCTCATCATCGTCGTGGCGCTGTCGACGCTGGCCCGGTGGCTGGAGCGGCGGCTGGAGGCGCGAGGGGCATGAGCGGGCCGATCATCCGCGTGGAGGGACTGCGCAAGGCCTTCGGCGAGCGAGAGGTGCTCCGAGGCATCGACCTGGAGGTGGCGACCGGCGAGGTGGTCGTCATCATCGGGCCGAGCGGCTGTGGCAAGTCCACGCTGCTGCGCTGCCTCAACGCCCTGGAGACCCCCACCCAGGGGCGCATCTGGTTCCGGGACGAGCTGCTGGGGCAGCAGGAGAAGAACGGGCGGCTGATTCCTCGGCCCGAGGTCGAGGTGGACCGGCAGCGCACGCGCATTGGCATGGTGTTCCAGCGCTTCAACCTGTTCCCCCACATGACGGCGCTGGGCAACGTGATGGAGGCGCCCATGCGCGTGAAGGGGCTCTCCCGGGCCCAGGCAGAGGAGCTTGGGACGAAGCTGCTGGGGCGCGTGGGCCTGGCGGACCGGAAGGACGAGTACCCGGCGCGGCTCTCGGGAGGACAGCAACAGCGGGTGGCGATTGCCCGGGCGCTGGCCATGGAGCCGGACGTGATGCTGTTCGACGAGGCCACGTCCGCGCTGGACCCGGAGCTGGCGGACGAGGTGCTGCAGGTGATGAAGGACCTGGCCCGGGAAGGGATGACCATGCTGGTGGTCACCCACGAGATGGCGTTCGCGCGCGAGGTGGCGCAGCGGGTAGTGGTGCTCGACGCGGGCGTCGTCCTGGAACAGGGTCCGCCCTCGGTCATCTTCACCCGGCCCTCGCAGCCGCGCACCCGGGAGTTCCTGCGCAAGGTGCTGCACGCGCACCCGGGCGACGAGGCGTAGAGCGCGGCCTACTGGTAGACGAGCTCGTGGTTCCAGGTGCCCACGGGCTGGGCGTGGAGGCGCCAGTACTCATCGGCGATGAGGTCCGGATCGAACTTCGTGCCGGGCTTGATGAAGCCGGCGATGGTGACGGTGGCCACGTGGATGCCCTGGGGCTCGAGTTCCTTGGCCAGGCTGAGGGCGAGGTTGCGGATGCCGGCCTTACCGATGGCCAGCGAGGCGAAGAGCGGCATCGGGTCGATGGCCAAGGAGCCGCCGGTCAACAGGATGGTGCCCCGGCGCCGGTGCGTCATCGCGGGATAGGCCTGCTGGGCGGCCACGAGCGCCCCGGCGACGTTGACCTTGAAATCCCCGACGAGCTCCTCGAAGCGCTCTTCGATGATGCTGCCAGTCTTGCGCAAGGCGGCGGCGTTGTAGATGAGGACCTCGGGAGCACCGAGCGCCGTCTCGGCCTTCTCCATCCCATGGATGAGGGAGCCCGGATCCGAGGCATCCGCGGAGAAGGCACGGGCGTGGATTCCAGCCTCGCGCAGGTCCTTCACATGCTCTTCCAGGGGCTCGACGCGTCGGCCGAGCAGCGCGACGGGGTAGCCCTCCTTGCCGAAGCGCTTCGCCACGGCGAGCCCGAGGCCAGGACCGGCCCCCACGACGATGCAAGCCCCCTTGTTCATGTCCACCCTCCCCTGAAACGTTACCGCGCACGGGTCGTCAAAAACGCTCGCGCCCCAGGGAAAGAAGTCCCCTGGGGCGCGGCGCTTCAACTTTCTACTTCAGCTTCTTACTTCAGCCACTGACGACGGCGGCTCAGCAGCGCCATACCGATCATCAGCAGAGGCATCAGCGAGCCGGCAGCGGAGCTGTCCGACGAGCAGCCGCAGCCGCCGCCGTCCTCACCGTCGCCGTCGCCGTCGCCATCACCGTCGCCGTCGCCATCGCCGTTGCCCGTCGGCTTCACCGTGATGGACACGGTGTCCTCGGCGGACGCGCCGCGGGCGTCGGTCACCTTCAGCGAGAACGTGAGCACCGTGTTGCTGCTCACGTCCGGCGCGGTGAAGGTGGCGCGCTCGGCGTTGGTGTTCGTCAGCGTCACGTTCGGACCCGCCGTCTGCGTCCACGCGTACGTCAGCGCGTCGCCGTCCGGATCCGTGCCGCTGCCGCTCAGCGTCACCGTGGCACCCTCCTGCACCTCCTGGTCCGCACCCGCGTTGGCCGTGGGCGCCTGGTTGTCCGGAGGCGGCTGGGTCACGTTGCGCACGGTGATGCTCACCGTGTCCTTGTGAGACAGCGCGCCGTCGCTCACCGTCAGCTCGAACGTGAGGACCGTGTCGGCCTCCACGCTCGGAGCGGCGAAGCTCGGCTGAGCGGTGTTGCCACCCGTCAGCGTCACCGTCGGACCGGCCGTCTGCGTCCAGCTGTAGCTCAGCGCATCGCCGTCCTGATCGGACGAACCGGAGCCGTTGAGCGTCACCGTGGCGCCCTCGTCCACCGTCTGGTCAGCGCCCGCGTTGGCCACCGGCGCGTGGTTCTCGCCCGTGCCCACGTTGCGCACGGTGATGCTCACCGTGTCGGTGCTGCTCAGCGTGCCATCGCTCACCGTGAGGGAGAACGTCAGCACCGTGTTCGCCGCCACGCTCGGCGCGGTGAACGTCGGCTGGGCGGTGTTGCCACCCATCAGCGTCACCGTCGGACCCGCCGTCTGCGTCCAGGCGTAGGTGATGGGGTTGCCGTCCGGATCCGAGCCAGAGCCGTTGAGCGTCACCGCGGCCCCCTCGTCCACCGTCTGGTCCGCACCGGCGTTGGCCACCGGCGCGCGGTTCTCCGGCTGGCTCACGTTACGAACGGTGATGTTCACCGTGTCGACGTGGGTCAGCGTGCCATCGCTCACCGAGAGGCGGAACGTGAGCACCGTGTTGGCGTCCACGCTCGGCGCGGTGAAGGTCGGCTGAGCCGTGCTGGCACCCGTCAGCAGCACGCTCGGGCCATCCGTCTGCGTCCAGGCGTAGGTGATGGGGTTGCCATCCGGATCGGACGAAGCGGTGCCATCCAGCGTCACCGCCGAGCCCTCGTCCACCGTGCGGTCGGCGCCGGCGTTGGCCACCGGCGCGCGGTTCTCGCCCTGGCCCAGGTTGCGAACGGTGATGTTCACCGAGTCCTTGTTGTTCAGCGAGCCATCGGACACCGTCAGCTCGAACGAGAACACCGTGTTGGCGTCCACGCTCGGAGCGGTGAAGGTGGGCTGCGCGGTGTTGGCACCATTCAGCGTCACCGTCGGACCGGCCGTCTGAGTCCAGAAGTAGGTCAGCGCGTTGCCGTCCGGATCCGTCGAGTCGGTGCCGTTGAGCGTCACCGCCGAGCCCTCGTCCACCGTCTGGTCAGGACCGGCGTTGGCCACCGGCGCGCGGTTCTGGTCCACGTTGGCCACGATGACGGTCACCGTGTCGGTGTTCGTCAGCGTGCCGTCGCTCACCGTCAGGCTGAAGATCAGCGTGGTCGCCGCATCCACGCTCGGAGCGATGAAGGTGGGCTGAGCGGTGTTGGCGCCGGTCAGCGTCACGGCGGGACCGGCCGCCTGAGTCCACGCGTACGTCAGCGTGGTGCCCGTGTCCGGATCGCTCGAGCCGGTGCCGTTCAGCGTCACCGTGGTGCGCTCGTTCACCGTCTGGTCCGCACCGGCGTTGGCCACCGGCGGGCGGTTCTGGGCGACGTTGTTCACGGTGATGGTCACCGTGTCGGTGCTGGTCTGCGCACCGTCGCTCACCGTCAGGCTGAAGGTCAGCGCGGTCGCCGCCGTCACCTCGGGCGCCGTGAACGTGGGCTGGGCTGTGTTGGCGCCGGTCAGCGTCACGGCAGGACCGGCCGTCTGCGTCCACGCGTACGTCAGCGTGGTGCCCGTGTCCGGATCGCTCGAGCCCGTGCCGTTGAGCGTCACCGTGGCACCCTCGTTCACCGTCTGGTCAGGACCGGCATTGGCCACCGGCGCGCGGTTCACGTTGTTCACGGTGATGGTCACCGTGTCGGAGCTGCTCAGCGTGCCGTCGCTCACCGTCAGGCTGAAGTCCAGCGCGGTCGCCGCATCCACGCTCGGAGCGGTGAACGTGGGCTGAGCGGTGTTGGCACCGGTCAGCGTCACAGCCGGACCGGCCGTCTGCGTCCACGCGTACGTCAGCGTGGTGCCCGTGTCCGGATCGGACGAGCCAGCGCCGCTGAGCGTCACCGCGGCCCCCTCGTTGACCGTCTGGTCCGCACCGGCGTTGGCCACCGGCGCGCGGTTCACGTTTCTCACGGTGATGCCGACGATGTCCGTGCTCGTGAGCTGGCCGTCCGTCACCACGAGGCCGAACACCAGCACGGTGTTCGCCGTCACCTCGGGCGCCGTGAAGGTGGCCGTAGCGGTGTTGGCACCGGTCAGCGTCACGGCCGGACCGTCCGTCTGCACCCACTCGTACGTCAGCGTGTCGCCGTCCGGATCGGACGAGCCGGTGCCATCGAGCGTCACCGTGGTGCGCTCGTCCACCGTCTGGTTCGGACCCGCGTTGGCCACCGGCGCGGTGTTGGCCTCGCACGGATTCTGCTCACCCGCGAGCACCGGGAACGGCGTGTTGGTGATGCCGTTGAAGACCAGGTTGTCGATGTCCCAGCCAATGCCGGCCGTGTTCACGTCGGCGCCGATGCGGAAGCGGATCTGCACCATCTGGCCCTGGTAGGCCGTCCCCAGGTTGACGGTGACGTTCAACCACTCCGGGTAGTTCTCGCTGTAAGCAGCGTAGGCCTCCCGGTTCTCCAGCGGGTTGAGCCCCCCCTCCTCGAGCGGACCGACATAGCCCTGACCCGCGGCGATCGCGGCGCCAAGGTCCGTCCACGTCTGGCCTCCATCGTTGGACAGCTCGATGACGCCGCCGTCGAAGAAGTAGACGTTGCCCAGGATGTCGACGCCGTACTCGAAGTCATAGCGGTGGTCGAACGAGAAGCTGAAGTCCCCCGTGGGCGACACATGGAGCAGCGGCGAGATGAGGTAGATGTCCGACGGCAGCGTGGGGTTGGCGCCGTAGTAGTAGTGGACGTTCGGCTCCTCCTCGTAGCGGAACCACGGCTCGTAGAGCCCCAGGTCCGGATCGTGGTCCGAGGTCCACGCACCCTCGTAGTTGCTCTCCACGTCGTCGGAGGAAGAGGCCTCCAGCACGTCGTCGGTGTTGACGCGCACCGGGAAGGTGTAGGTGCGCGCCCCCGGGATGGCCTGCTCCGCGTCACTGTAGGTCACGGTGATGTTCGGCAGCTGGATGCCCGCGGGGCCATTGAGCTGCACGGGGATCTCCGCGATGAACGAATCGCCCAGGTCGAGCGGCGGGAAGTTCACCGTGGCACCGTTGGGGAAGCTGAAGCCCGCGCCCGCGGGTGCGCTGACGGTCGCGGTGGTCTGGCTCAGCGGTCCGGTGCCCGTGTTCTGGAGCCGCACGAGCACCACGCCGGTCTCGCCGTTGTCCAGCACGCCGTCCTCGTCGCACGAGGTATCACCCTCGAACAGCCCGACGCCGGTCAACTCCACGTCCTTACCAGTGACGAAGCCCTCCACCACACCCGCGTGGGTGGTGGAGCCCGCGAACGGCGCCTGAGCGCGGAGGCCCGCGCCGCGGCGGGCGAAGGCCGCGTGGCACCGCTGGAAGTCCTCCACATCCACCGCCTGGATCAGCGACAGCAACGCGTCGCGCGCATCGAGGAAGGTGGGCGCCGGCGGGGTGAGCTGATAGCCGTACGTCACATAGAGCTTCATGCGGAACTGCGCTTCATCGAAGCCGTGCGCGTTGAGCAGCGACGCGTAGCACTCCCAGAGCATCGAAGCCCACACCTCACCGGAGTTATGCACCTCGGAGTTGGGGCCACCGGAGTCCGGGCTGATGGGCGCGGTGGTCGGCAGCGCCACGCCGTCCTCGATGTGCTTGAAGGTGAGCGGGTTCTTGGTGAAGTCCGTGGAGTACGGGAAGCGCCGCAGACCATAGAGGTAGCCGTCGTTGCCGCCACCGCTGGAGGCATAGCCAGCCGCGCCGTACGCGCCCTGCCAGGTGTCGTTGCCAGGAGCCGCCTGGTCCTCCGCGCGCACCATCATCAGCAGCGCGTGGAAGTCCGCCCAGCCCTCGCCCATGGAGATACCCTGGTTGTTGCTCAGGCCGGCGCCGTCGTAGACGAGGCGGTTGGAGATGTAGTGGCCCCACTCGTGCGCCACGATGCCGTTGTCCAGCGTACCGTCGCGGTACACGTCCGGCTCATCGGCGAACATGCGCACCGTCACGCCACTGGGAATGTACGGCTTGATGGCGTTGCCATCCTCCTGGTTCACAGAGAGCGTGGGGATGGTGATGGTGGGATCGCTGCCGCCCATGCCCGGGGGAGCGCCCGGCTGGTTGTTGGCGACCATGACGCCCACGGCGCCGGCGTCCTGCGCGTTCTTCGCCTTGACGACGAAGTCGCAGTTACCGCGGTCGATGACGGCGATCTTCCCGGCGATTTCCGCCGCGTTGGAGAAGGGCGCATCGCACCCGTCCGTCGGGGAGACACCGCCCGCGTCCTGCACGAGCGCCAGTTGGGCGGTGACCTCGAACGACAGGGGCCCGAAGGCCGCCGTGTTCGTGCCGTACTGGCGCGCGATGGGCGCGGGCGCGAGCACGTCGAGGGTGACCTCCACGTTGGGAGTGAACAGGAACATCTGCATGCGCGGCCGGGCACCGTCGCTCGGCGTGGCCATGCTGGCGTTGTTCAGGCCGCTGAAGTCCTGCGCCTCGGCCCGCAGGCTGTCATTGCCGAGACCGCCGCGACCGAAGTTGTCGGTCTGCGCGTTGCCCGCCGCCTCGTCGAAGCCGTAGTCGTAGAACCAGTCGTGCAGGAAGTTGGTGATGTAGAAGAGGTTCGTCACCGCCGCCATCTGCTGGTCGGTGCTGACGTCGGGCTCGAGCGTCACGTCATAGACGCGATCGAAGACGCCCGGCGCGGTGGTGGTGGCGCGGAAGTCCTGGGCGTCCCGGCCGTCGAGGCCGGAGATGTCCACGTACGCGTCGACGTTGTTACCCACCGTCTCGGTGGCGCCCGCCGGCAACCAGGGGTCCCCCGCGCTGAACGGCGCGCTCTCGAGGGTGATGAGGCTGGGGGCAATGAAGGGCGCCTGGTACCCATCCGGAATGCCCGTGGGGTGCGGAGTACCCGCGAAACCCTGCGGACCGTCCTGGGGGATGTAGTTCGGCGCGCCTTCGGCCCACACGCGGTAGGAGAAGGCGTCAGCGACGGTAAGGTTCTTGCGGAAGAGCACCCGCCCGTCCTGCGCGGAGATGACGTAGGCGTAGTAGTCCGCCTCGGAGCGGTCTGGCAGGCCGGTGTTGAGCTCCAGGTACCAGGCGGGCACCAGCCGGTCATTCGCCGGGAAGAACACGCGCTTGGCGCGCGCGGGCGTCGCCATCCGCACCGCGTAGGTGGAGGTGAAGGCCGGGGCGATGTCGTAGGAGGTGTAGGGGCCCTGCGCCTTGCCGGAGACGGTGAGGTTGGAGACCTCGAGCCGCTGGCCGTTGAGATCCTCGAAGGCCCGAGCGATGGCGGAGGGCGCATCCAGGGTGAACTTGAGCTTTCCGCTCTGGGACTCGGGGTTGGCGTTCGGGTTGAGCTTGCCGGAGACGGCGATGAGCTCGCGGCGCTGGTTCATGAGCACCGTGAACTGCTCACGGAACAGCTCTACGCCATCCAGTTCCTGCTTGAAGGTGACGAGGATGGGGCCCTTGCCGGAGTCCTGGATCTTCGCCGGCAGGATGGAGGCCACGTGCTCGGGCAGCTTGTACTGGGGCGCGAGCCGACTCAGGTGTACGCGAGCCGCCTGCTCCGGCGACATCCGCTGGAGCGCCGACAGGACGCGCTCATCCATCTGCCCCTTGTCGCCCCACATGAAGGTGGGCGTGCTCTTGCGCGGATCGATCCGCGAGGGGCGCGCATCCTTCGACTTCAACCGCTCGGGCCCCGCCTTCCGAGAGGCAGACTCACGCTTGAGGGAGGTGTCGATGTTCGGGAGGTCCTTCGCGATTGCTGGCGACCCCGAAGTCGCCAGCATGAGGCCAGTCATGGCCGATAACCATCGCTTCACAGTGTGCCCCTTGTACGAGATGAAGACGAAGCACCCTCGTCCCCGATACGTGCACTCCGGCGCTTCGGCCCCCCTGTCGCTTGCGCGGCGGGGGGGTGGCACTGTACCGGATTGAACGCAAACTTTCCTTCTGTCTGAAATACGACCACTCCCACGCATCCGGGGTAGCGCCTCGGTATTTCAGCCTTGACAGGTCGGGCCCGCACTCCGGGTTAACAAGTGTGAGAGGATGAAACCTCCTGGGTAGGCAGGAGGTCTCTCACACGTGGAAACCAGCGCCCTGACGACGATTCTCCTGCCCCTTGCCCTGGGCATCATCATGCTCGGGCTGGGGCTGTCCCTCACGGTGGCCGACTTCACGCGGGTCATCACCTTCCCGCGCGCGGTGTTGGTGGGCCTGCTGTGTCAGATGGTGCTGCTGCCCGGCGCGGGCTTCGCCATCGCGAAGCTGAGTGGGCTGGCGCCCGAGCTGGCCGTGGGGCTGATGCTCCTGGCGGCCTCTCCAGGCGGAGCCACCTCCAACCTCTACAGCCACCTGGCCAAGGGAGATGTGGCCCTCAACATCACCCTCACGGCGGTCAACAGCGTCCTCACAGTGGTGACGCTGCCGCTCATCGTGAACCTCTCGCTCGAACACTTCCTCGGAGAGAGCCGCGCCATTCCCCTTCAGTTCGGAAAGGTGGCGCAGATCTTCGTCGTTGTCCTGGGGCCAGTGTCGCTGGGCATGGTGCTGAAGAAGAAGTGGCCCTCGCTGTCCGAACGGCTGCAGAAGCCGGTGAAGATCCTCTCGGCGCTCTTCCTGGTGTTGGTGGTAGCGGCCACCGCCTTCAAGGAGCGAGCGATGCTGGGCGCCTACCTCCAGCAGGTGGGAGTGGCGGCGCTCGCCTTCAACCTCACCAGCATGCTCCTGGGCTACGCCCTGCCCCGGCTGCTCCGGCTGAGCAAGTCCCAGTCGATCGCCATCGGAATGGAGATCGGCATCCACAACGGCACGCTGGCGATCGCCATCGCCTACAGCCCGATGCTGCTCAACAACAGCACCATGGCCATCCCAGCGGCCATCTACAGCCTCATCATGTTCTTCACTGCTGCCCTCTTCGGGTACGCGGTGAATGCCGCCCAGCGCGCCCCCGCGGCATCCAGCGCCGCATCGGGTAACTGAACGCTGTCCGTCCCTGCCCTCGGAGCCATTCCCATGACTCGCGCTGCCCTCCTCCTGCTCGGGCTCTGTGTGCCAGCCACGGCCCTCGCCCAGTCCTCGCCGCTCCTGCCCGAGGTCCCCGAGCGCCGGCTCGTCATCAACAACCTGCTCGTCACGCGCCTCAATCCCCTGGGGCTCGAGCTCCAGACGCGCGGGGGCTACCAGAGGCAGCTCTACCGCAAGGAGGGGCTGCTCTTCCGCGACAACTTCCTCTTCGTGGGCGCCTACCCCAAGCTCAACCCCGCGGGCATCAAGGTGGGGCCGGTGGTGGAGATCCAGCCCCTGTCCATCTTCAACCTGCGCCTCTCGGCTGAGTACGTGGGTTTCTTCGGCACGATGGGCTTCCTGCAGTCACGCCCTTCGCCGAACGCGGACTACTCCGACACGGCGCTGGATGCGGGCAAAGCCGCGGGGCTGAACACGAGCGCCTCGGGCGCGAGGCTGGCGATCGAGCCCTTCGTCCAGATGAAGGTGGGGCCGATCGCGGTGCGCAACCGCTTCGCGGCCGAGTACTGGAACATGGGCCTGCGCGGCGAGGATCGCGTCTGGTACGACGCCACGCTCGACACGCTGGTGCCCGGCAAGGGCTTCACGCTGTCGAACGACCTGGACGTCCTCTTCCTCGGCCTGCCGCCCCTGGTGGTGGGTGCGCGCTACTCCCTGGTGGAGCCCCTTTACGCGTCGCGAAACCTAGCCGCGAACGAGCCCCTGACCGTGGACAATGGACACCACCGGGTGGGGTTGCTGGCGGCCTACGTCTTCTATGACGAGGGCTACACGGCCTTCAACAAGCCCGCCGTCCTCCTCAACGTCGCGTGGTACGTGCAGCACCGCTTCCGCACGGGCGCGGACGTGAACCGCGCCATGCCCTACCTGCTGCTCGGCTTCGCCTTCCAGTCGGATCTGTTGGACGGGCAGTAGGCGGGTTCGATCAGCACTCACTACAGGCCGCGTCGATGTACCCGGCCGGGACGCGCACCACGCACCCTTGCGCGCATCACGAGGCGCACGCTCGCGCGGCCCACAAGTGGGCCGCTGATTACACCTCTTGGAAGCGCGTGCCTGTAGCGCCCATGCGCTCCAAGGCGTCTTTGATCTCCTGAGAGACGATGAGGGCGACCTCCCATCCTTCGGGACGGAATACCTTGGCGTTGCCCACGTTGGCCTTGTCGATGCGCATGTCCCGAACATCCCGATACTGACCGACCCTGTCCGGTTCTCCATCCTTATGGGTCCAGAGCAGGATCCTGGAGGCCTGCTCGTCGATGCAGCGGATAAGGCGCGTTGCCACGAGGACAACGTATTGATCCGGTTGGCCCTCGATGTCTGCGGGGATGAGCTGCACGTCGTTGGGAGCCAACTCCGACAGCATGGAAGCCACCTTGACGTGGACGACGGGAATCCGGATTCCCGCCTCAGTGAAGTCCAGAGGCCTGCCCGCAATCTCGATGGGAATCTTCAACCGCCCCTCCACATACACGGGAGTTCCGCGCTTGAAGTCCCAGTCATGGACCCTGCGGCCTTGGCTGTCGATGGGAGTATCCAGATGCCAACGGCGGGGAACGTAGACGTCGTCAGCTAGATCGAAGAAGCGCTGAGCCATAATAGGGAAGTTCTAGCGTCATTTTCCCAGGGTGAGGAGTTGGTTCAACTCCGTGCCGGGGGTGGCGATTTCCTCTGCGAGGGTGCGGAGTTCGCGGGTCAACTTCCCTCGGCATTCCGTGATTGCGCGACAGTCTCCCAATGCCCTGTCCAAGCGCCTGTACACGATGTCATGGTACCGCTGCGGGTGAGGTCCTAGGTGCCCCTGGAGAGGCACGATGTTCTCAGGGTCCTTCAGCCGCATTCCAGCCCTAGCAAAGAGCCTCTCGAACCTGGGCGTCCACGGGCCACCGCGCAAGGTGGATTGCTTGTTCGCGATGGTCCCGATGTGGTGATTTTGCGTTCGGTCGCCGCGCCCACCGTGTGCCGCCATCGCCACCGCGCCCGGTGCCAGAGCCACGCTGAAGCCCTCGGCCGTTACCGCCACAGATTCCGCCGCGCTCACCTCCGACAACAGGATGCCTTCGCGGCCCACAGCCTGCATCGACACCTGCGCCGAACCGGGCAGCGTTCCCACCTGCTCCGCGAACCCCTTCGCCGTGCGCGTCAGCAGCACCATCGCCATCATGGCGAACGCTTGCGCCGCCTCACGCGAGAACAACTTGCCGAACTTCTCGCCTACCTCGCGGATCTCCTCGAAGGTGGTTGCAACTTTCACCTCCTCCATCAACTGGAACCAGCCGGTAATCAGGTTGTAGAGCGTCTCGGCGCCCACCCAGAGAATGAGCCCCACAGTCGCCCAGGCGGCGATGAACTTGGTAACAGGCTCGGGCATGGCGAGCAGGACGAGTAGCGTGACAACAGTCGCCATCGCGGCCTGCATGACGGCCCGCATGCTCACCATCTCGCCCAGCGCCCTCTCGAACTCTTCCAGTACCGGACTCTTGCTCAAGGCCATGGCCAACATGTAGCGGCCTTGCATGTCCATGTACTTCCCGCCAACGAGCGCGCCTCCCAGACAATCGCCCTCGAAACCATGGGCGCTTCGACACCAGATTTTGTATCTGCTGACGAGTTTCTGCTCCTCCGCCGTCAACATCCCTTCCAAGGGAGTACCCGACTCCAACGGAACGAGCTTTCTCTCCCGGAGCAGATAGAGGTAATCGCCGTACAGCGCGTCGAGTTGAAACAACTGCTCCACCGTCTCACGCGGAGAGCCGATCAGCCGCACCTCACGCGCCAGTCTCCGGATGGCTTGGGTAACTTCCTCCGGCGTTACCTCCACCGGCTCCGCCGTAGCAGTGCGGGGGATGTAAACGGTGGTTTGTCCCCCCACACCGTTGTCCACCCGGACAACTCTCGGGGTCGTACTGCACCCGACCAGCACGGCAAGGATCAGCGCTTCGGTCTTCCACAGAATCCGCCACGGCCTCATGGATCACCTCATCTTGTGAGCAACGGATCAGGCTAGAGGCCACGCCTCGGGAGAAGAGGATTCTCGGGGTGGAGTTGCCCCGGGTTCATGGCTCTCCCGCATCTCGTGTGGATTACGCAGCGAGCATCATGGGTTACCCTTTGGTAGCAGCCAAGGAGAGCGCCCTCTCCTCACCTGGGACCGCCCCTCTCCCGGCGTCCCGGCGCACACAGGCTCCGGCTTGCTCTGTTAGCCTGCGCTGGCTTGTAGCCCGGAGCCACGCATGCGCTGGATGACCGTGGGGCTTGCCGCCCTGGCACTTGTCGGAAACCTGGGCTGCTCCCGCGCCAAGGGGAAGAAGAGCACCTTCGACAAGGCCGCCTTCCAGGGCGTGGAGCAGTCCATTGCCGACAAGGCGTGCTCGAAACACGAGTATGAGGAGCACTGCACCCCGGATCCCACCCTTCCGCGGTGCCGTCAGCTATGCGGATGAGCTGGCGCACCGCCGCAGGTGTCCTGGGCAGCCTTCTGATGCCGCTGCCCCTCCTCTGGGTGCTCCTGAGCACGGGGGAACGTCCACCCATGCCTTCACCCCCCGAGGCGCCTCAGGTCAGCCCGATGCTCTTGGCTCGCCAGCGCACGCTGCTGCGGACCTACCACCGGGAATGTGCCCGAGCCACCGACTGTGAGGCCCCCTTGGGGTGCCTCGGCAGCGCACGGGCACGCAAGCACTTCTGTACCGACAGCCAATGCACCCAGGATGTGCATTGCCCCGAGGGCCTCACCTGCCAGCCGCTGCCCACCGTGGGCGGTGGACCCCACGTCCGCTACTGCGTCCCCCAGGGGGTACGCAAGGAAGGAGAGCCTTGTATCGGCCTTCCTCCCGACCAGGACTCGGCCTGTGCGCCCGGACTGGCGTGCAGCGCCGGCTGGTGCGGGCGCCCGTGCCTGTTGGACGCGCCCTCGAGTTGCCCGGCGGGCTTCTTCTGCGCAGACGCTCCCCCGGGGCCGATGTGCCGGCCAACCTGCGAGGGGCGCACATGCCCGAAGGGGCAACACTGCATTCAGGATGGACAGGGCGCCTCGGTGTGCGCGGTGGTGCATGGGCAGAACTGCCAGCAGTCCCCCTGCGCCGAAGGCCGCGAGTGCCTGACGACCTTCTCGGCCAAGCCCCAAGTGGAGGTGTGGATGGCCTGCTTCCCGGAATGCGGAAAGTCCTCCCCGGCGTGCCCGGAGGGGCTCGTCTGCGACCGGGCCCAGTGCCGCAAGCCCTGTCAGCCGGACACTCCCCATGTCTGCGAGCCAGGCTACCGGTGCCTGCGCCACAGCGATGCGCAGCCGTGGCTGTGCCGGCCGGACATCCAAGAGGATTGAGCCTCACTGCCGCTGAGCTCCGGTCTCATCCGCCTGGCTGCCTCTGGCGGCTTCAGGGGAAAAAGAAAACCCCGGCTCGCCTGATTGCGGCCGGAGCCTTGCTACAGCTCTCGCGGCTCCGTGGAGGCGGCGGGAATCGAACCCGCCGCTTGGAACTTCTTGCGAGAGCAATCCGAGCTGGCGGCGCTATCCGGGCTCATGTGCCTGCGGGATGCACCTTGGATCAAACTTGAGGCAGACAGGCTTCCTCGTAGCCCCAGCGGTCCTGATCCTGGCCGGCGTCCAGCTCCTTCTTCAATTCCTGCAGCGACACGGAAGGGGGAACGTCGACGGCAATCACGTGGGGAAGATGACTTAGCTCCGATGAACACCCCAGTTGCCTGAAGAGATCGCGTACAGCCTGTACATCGGACGTCTCACTGACGATGAGCCGGATCGTGCCGTGCCCCGAAGGCTGGACGACCTCCTTGTAGCGGAAGACGCCCTCCTCGGGAGTCGCGGACACGATGTCGTTCACCGCGATGCCATGCACGAAGAAGGGAATGTTGTCGATCTGGAAGAGCCCGTTGCCAACCCGGATAGCCCAGAGCGTCTCCGCGGTCGCTGGAGGGTAGCCATCTTCGTCTTGCTCCAAATCACACAACACCTTGACGTATTGATCGCTTCCTTGAGCATTCATGGCCGATCCGCTCTCACTGCTCTTTGTCACTTTTCTTGATGTTGCATTCTCGGCACATGACCTGTCCGTTTTCAGGGTCGTTCGTCCCACCCTTGGCCCTGGGAATGACATGATCGACGTGGGCCTCGTTCTTGGGGGTGTGACGCCCTTTGACCAGGGCCTTCTTTTTCTGGGTGAAACGTCCGCCCGGCCGTCCTCCTCCCACAACTTCCGGCGATGAGCCAGGAGGCATTCCATGGGTGAAACTTGGCGAACAGCTGGATCATCCCTGCGCTCCGTTGTTCCCGAACTGCTCGCTCCCCTGGCAGGAGCAACGACAGGAAGAAACACCTAGAGTGGCGGGTCGGGGTCGGACGCGTCCCGGGTGGCCTCCAACCTCTCAGCTTGATACCCCGTGAATGGAGACGGAAATGGCCAAGGCGAGTCATCGAGGCAGTTGCCATTGCAAGGCGGTCCGCTACGAAGTGGAGATCGACCTGACCAAGGGAACGGAGCGCTGCAATTGCTCCATCTGCTGGAAAGCCAGGGCCTGGTTCGCGATCGTCCAAGAGGAGGATTTCAAGCTTCTGACGAGCCCCGACGCCATGGGCGAGTACCGGTGGGTGCCCGAGGGAAAGTCCGAACCCTTTCTGACCTACCGTTTCTGCAAGCACTGCGGCGTTCGCATCCATGCCGCCGGCGACCAGGCGTCCCTGGGTGGCAAGTTCTATGCGCTGCACGTTCCCACGTTAGACGATGCGCACCAGGACGAGTTGGCTGCCGCTCCGCTGAAGTTCAACGACAACCTGCACGGCAGGCCCGACAGAACGCCCGAGGACACGCGGCTTCTCTGAGTGACCGTTCCCTGGAGTCAGGAACTGGAACGGCTTTGCCGCGATTGAATAGAAATGTGAAGGGTGCGTCGGTACAGCAGCGCCGACCGGAAGAGTCGCAGCGGAGGTCCCCCGATGAGCCGCACCTTTCGGTTCCTGTTGAGCGCGCTGCTCGTTACCGGCATCGCCCGAGCGGAGGGTGTCGGTGACCGGGACACGCAGCCCAGCTCCGCGACGCGCCTGCGTGGAACTTCGTCGCTGATCCCAATGCCCGACGGCGGGCTGCTCTCCCTGGGCGGCTCCAGCCTGCGGATCCTCCCACAGGGAGCGAAACGCTGGGAGACACTGCACCAGGTGCCGAAGGACAACCTCTACCGCGTCTCGGTCAATGACGCGGGCGGAGTGCTTGCCGCCTGGGAGAGTGAACCGGTCATCCACTATCTGCTGCCGCGGTCGAAGCGGCACGTCACCCTGCCCCGCCCGAGCGTGCCACCGCCGGAGATCTCCGGGTTCGGGCTTCAGTACCTCGCCTTCGCGACGAACGGACGGGATGCGCTGATCCGCATGGAGGGCTCGACACCGCACCGCACCGGCCCTCGTCGCGGATCGCGCAGGGTGTACATGGTGTACCGCGTCCCGCTGGACGGGACTGGCGCCCCCGAGCTGCTGTACACGGTGGATGGCGCGCAGTTGGTCCAGATGGGCCCCCGGGTCGCGGCGTACTTGATCCCCACCGTCCTCGGCCCCGTCTGCGACGCGCACGTGTTCTGTGAGTTCTCCTCGCTCATCACGTACGAGCTCACCGACACCGGGGTGACCCAGAAGACGCTGCTCACGCAGGCGCAGGTGCGGATGGCCGGGGCGCGGCGGGTCGCGGGCAGCGATGACGACCGGCTGGTGCTTCAAATCGAGACCAGCGGGACGCGCCATGAGCGCGGACTCCTCACCTGGCACCGAGGCGACGCCAAGGCTGACTACCGCCTGCTTCCAGGGAGGAGCGACAACGCCAACCGCTTGATGGTCATGAAGTCGGGCGCGCTGGTGGAGCTGGTCAAGCTGGAGGAGGACGCGCTGGAGATCCGCCACACGCTCCCAGACGGACGCCAGACGACGACCCGGCTCCGTGCGCCGGATGATCCGGACATCGTGGATTCAGACCCCCACGGCATCGGCGAGCGCGGCGACGGAACCCTCTGGGCGCACTGGGGCGACTACGTGCTGCTGTTCCCCCCAGGAACGCCGCCTCGGGCCTACGGCATCGCGTCGCTGCTCGGCCGGCGTGACGACTGGGCGGGCGTGGCCCTCTACGTTCCCGAGCCGGAGGCCCTGTGGATCGGGGTGGAGATCGGCGCGGGCCGAGACTTCGTGCGGCTGCCGTTCACGCAGCTCGAGAAGGGAGCGAAGCCGTGGCCAACCGAATGACCTGGGTCCCCGTGGTGCTGGCGCTGTTCGCGGCCGGAGCACGCGGAGAGGGCGTGGAGAAGCGGGAACTGCCTCCGAGCCCAGCGGAGCGCATCCGCAACGCCTCGCACCTGCAGCCGATGCCCGACGGGGGTTGGGTCTCGGTGGGCTTCTCGACCTTGAGTGTGCTCCGGCCAGGCGCCCGGCAGTGGGAGAAAATCCACCGCATCCAGGGCGACAGCCTCTACCGGGTGGCGGTGAGCGACTCCGGCGCGCTCCTCGCCGCCTGGGAGAAGGATCCGTCGCTCCACTACTTCCCCGCGAAGTCCAAGGAGCACCTCACCCTGCCGAAGCCGCAGCCGCCCTCGCCGGAGGTGTTCCACTTCCACGTGCAGTTCATCGGGTTCCTGCCGAACAGCCGTGACGTGTTCGTGTTCATGAGGGGAGAGGCGCCGCACATGAACGGGCCGTACCGCGAGCACCACCCCATCGGCGCCGCCTATCGTGTCGCGCTGGACGGGAGCAGGCCCGCTCAGCTGCTCTACACGGTGGACGGCGGGCACGACCTCTACGTCTCCGAGCGCCTCGCGGTGTTCATCATCCCGAAGAAGCTCGGGCAGATGTGCGAGCACCGCACCTGCGATCCGGTGGATCAGCTCGTGGCCTACGAATACTCGGATCGGGGCGTCACCCGGCGCCTCCTGCTCTCCTCCGCCGAGCGGGCCATGAGCCATGTCCGGCTGATCTGGGGGAGCGACGACCAACACCTGATGTTCGAGGTGCATCTCGACGGCCAGGAGCGCGGGATGTTCGCGTGGCGACCGGGCGAGGCAAAGGGCGCGTTTCGGCCTTTCCCCAAGGCAAATTACTCGACCGAGCAGTTCCGGCTGCTGAAGAACTGGGACCTGCTCGAGGTGGTCCGGACGCACAACTACCAGGACCTAGAGCTCCGTCGGCACCCCTGGACCGGAGACGTGCAGGTGACCACGCTCCAGGGGACGAAGGACAAGGGCTCCTGGGACCGCAACGTGCATGCGCTCGGGGTGCGGGAGAACGGCTCCCTCTGGCTCCACTGGGGCGACTTCCTGATGCTGATCCCGCCCAAGGGGACCCCTCGCGCCTACAACATCGAGCCGCTGCTGACGCGACGGACGGAGTGGGCCGACGCCACACTGTACACCGCGAAGCCGGAGACACTGTGGGTCGGGATCGACCACGGCGGAAGCCGCGACTTCGTCCGGGTGAGCTTCGACGAAGTCGAAAAGAAGGCGAAGCCGTGGCCGACGCGATGAGCGCCCTTGGACGCCGACGAATCAGCGTCCGAGCTCGACGTTCTCGAGGACTCCGAGCGCGTCAGGGACCAGGAGGGCCGCCGAGAAGTAGACGCTGACGAGGTAGGAGGTGATCGCCCTATCGCTCACGTCCATGCGCTTCACGGAGAGGCTCGGCTCCACCTCGTCCGGGATGCCCGCGTTGTGGAGGCCCACGACGCCCTGGTCCTCCGCTCCGGTGCGGAGCACCAGGATGGAGCTCGTGCGCTCCTGGGTGATGGGGATCTTGTCACAGGGCAGCAAGGGGACGCCGCGCCAGCCCATGAACTTGCTGCCATGCACCTCGACCACCGTCGGGTAGATGCCGCGACGGGTACACTCCTGGCCAAACGCGGCGATGGTGCGCGGGTGCGCCAGGAAGAACCGCGACTTGCGACGCCGGCTGAGCAGATCATCCATGTCATCCGGAGTCGGCGGACCGCTCCGAGCATGGACGCGCTGCTTGAGGTCCGCGTTGTGCAGGAACCCGAACTCCCGGTTGTTGATGAGCTCGTACTCCTGCCGCTCCCGCAGCGCCTCGATGGTCAGTCGGAGCTGCTGCTGGGTCTGGTTCATCGGATCGTTGAATAGATCCGCGACGCGCGTGTGGATGTTGAGCATCGTCTGCGCCACGCTCAGCTCGTACTCGCGCGGCCGGAGCTCGTAGTCCACGAAGGTGCCCGGCAGCTCCGGCTCACCCCGGTGGCCCGCGGCCAGCTCGATCGCCGCCTGACCCATCTTGTCCTGGGGCAGCTTCAGCCGCTTCTTGAACCCCTCGACGTGTGCCAGCAGCGTCGGGGACTGACGGATCAGCCCCTCGAACGCCTGCTGCGGCAGCGCCATCACCGTACACGCCGTGGTCGCCTTGACCGTGAACGTCCACTGGTCGTTCGCCTCCACCACGGCCTGATCTCCGAAGTGGTCGCCATCCGCCAGCACATCGAGCACCACCGGATCGCCGTACTTCCCCTTGCCCAGCTTGTTGGCCTTGCCATGGGCAATCAGGAACACGTGCTCGGCGGGCTTGCCCGCCTCGACGATCAGATCTCCAGCCTTGTACTCCCGCTGGACGAACTGGCGCGCCAAGGTGTCCAGCATCCCCACTTCACCGTCCAAGCCGCGCAGCAGCGGCAGCTTGAGCAGCTCCTGGGGAATGATCTCCACCTTGGCGCCGATGTTGCTGAAGTTGAGCCGGTCGTCCCCCACGGCATAGGTCAGGCGCCGGTTCACGCGATACACGCCACCGGACACCTGTACCCAGGGCAGCATCCGCAGCAGCCAGCGGGGAGAGATTCCCTGCATCTGCGGCTGCGTCTTCGTCGTCGTCGTCAGCTGCCGAGCACCCGCGGTGCTCAGACTCAGCAACTGCTGATCGACATCACTCCCACTGCCCGTGTTCACTGGATTCGCCATGAGGTCTTCCTGAGCTGTGTCCGCGCCGCGGACGGCTTGCGTGGCTAGCTGCGGCCGATCTCGACGCTCTCGAGGATGCCGAGCGCGTCAGGGACGAGGACCGCCGCCGAGAAGTAGGAGCTGACGAGGTAGGAGATGACCGCCTTCTCGTTGATGCCCATGAACCGGACATTGAGGCTGGGCTCGATCTCGTCGGGGATGCCGGCCTGGTGCAGGCCGACGACACCCTGGTTCTTCTCTCCCGCGCGCATCAGCATGATGGAGCTGGTGCGGCTCTCGCTGATCGGGATCTTGTTGCAGGGGAAGATGGGGATGCCACGCCAGGCGGGGACCATGTTGCCGCTCAGGTCGACGCTGGTGGGGTAGATCCCCCGGCGGCTGCACTCCTGCCCGAACGCCGCGATGGTGCGGGGGTGGGCCAGGAAGAAGGACGGGTCCTTCCACACGGTGGCCAGCAGCTCGTCCATGTCATCCGGCGTCGGCGGACCGCTGCGGGTGTGGATGCGCTGCTTGAGGTCCGCGTTGTGCAGGAGGCCGAACTCGCGGTTGTTGACGAGCTCGTGCTCCTTGCGCTCCTTCAGCGCCTCGACGGTCAGACGGAGCTGCTGCTCGGTCTGGTTCATCGGCTCGTTGAAGAGGTCGGCAACGCGCGAGTGGATCTGCAGCACGGTCTGCGCCACGCTCAGCTCGTACTCACGAGGCGAGGTCTCGTAGTCCACGAAGGTGCCCGGCAGCACCGGCTCGCCCTTGTGGCCCGCGGCCAGCTCGATCGCGGCCTGGCCCGACGTGTCCTGCTTCTTCTTCATCCGGGCCTTGAAGTCATCCAGGTGCTTCTTCAGCGACGGCGACTGGGCGACCACCGCCTCGAACGCGTCCTGCTTCAGGAGCAGCACCGTGGCCGGGGTGACCGTCTTGACCGTGAACTGCCAGTAGTCCTGCGACTCCAGCAGCGCCTGGTAGCTGTAGTGGTCACCGTCCGCCAGCACCTCGAGCACGGTCTGGTCGCCGTACTTGCCAGCGCCGATCTTGTTCACCTTGCCGTGGGCAATCAGGCAGATCATATCCGCCTCCTTGCCAGCCTCGGTGATGACCTCGCCCGCCTTGTAGTCCTTCTGCACGAAGCGCTCGGCCAGGGCGGTCAGCACCCCAATGTCCTCGAAGCCTCGCAGCAGCGGCAGCTCGCAGAGCTCCTGCGGGATGACCTGCACCTTGGCGCCGGTGCTGGTGAACGTCACCCGGCCGTCGCCGACGGCATAGCTCATGCGGCGGTTGACGCGGTACACGCCACCGGACACCTGTACCCATGGCAGCAGCTTCAGCAGCCACCGGGAAGAGATGCCCTGCATCTGCGGGACGGTCTTGGTCGTCGTCGCCAGCTGGCGCGCCGCCGCCGTCCCAAGGCTCAACTGCTGCTTCTCTGCTTCATCACCAGGCTTAACGGCCATCGCTTACCTCTTCCCTTCGGTCTGAAGAACACGATCCTTGGCACTGCCATCGAGCTCGGGCTGGCGGCGGGCAAACAGCGACGCGATGCGCGCCGCCGACGTGCCCAGCCCCGTGAGCGCTCCGAACACCCGCCCAGGCGACCGGGTGTTGCGCAGCTCGAATTCCTTGTAGCGGTCCACCGTCTGGTGCCAGATGAGCACGCCGGCCATCCACTGCTGCAGCCGCTCGACGTAGGCGCGCAATTGCTCCTGCGTCCCGGAGTCCAGCTTGAAGTCCGCGACCAGCGCGGGCAGCTCCGTGGCGACGATGTGCTCGAACTCGCGCATCCGCACGGTCATCAGGTCGTTGACGACCTCGACCGCTCGCGCCTTGTCCACATCGAGGAAGCGCTGGACGACCAGCACCATGTTGTGGAGCTCACCCTCGAACTCGATCTCCTTCTGGTAGGAGAAGACGTCGTTGGTGAAGCACGCATAGTCGGCGGCGGAGTTCTCCAGCGCCCGGATGGGCCGGGTCCGGAAGACCTCTGGAGGAATCCCGTCGCCGTGCGCCAGCCGGGACAGGCTCATCGTGAGATCCGAGCCGAAGGTCTTGCGGCGCATCTCGACGTAGTCGACCGGATCCGGGATGCGGTTCTGGATCTGGTTGGCGAGCTCCCACACCCAGCTCTCCGTCATGTCCATGATGGCCTTGCGGAACAACCGCCGGGCATACGGGGTCAACGGACCGGCCGTGCGCGCCCACAGATCCGCCAGGCCCTTCTCCACCGGGTTGAGGGGAACCGAGGTGATGGCCGTGGGGTCGTCCGGCATGAACTGCGTGAGCCGGGCGTTGAACGCCTTCGCCCCCGCCATGTCGCGGGTGTTCCCATACAGCGCCGGGAAGTAATCGTCCGCGTAGGTGCCCCAGACGAGCCAGCCGGCGCTCAGGTTGAGCTGGGGGCCCGTGGCCGCCGGATGGATCAACGCACCGCACAGGGCCACGTCGGCCACATCGAAGGTGTGGTCATCCCAGATGTAGCCACGGGGGACTCCGGGCAGCTTATCCAGCATCCCCATCCCTCGCGCCCACTCCTTGGAGTCGCGCCGCGCGGAGTCCAGGTAGGGGCTCTGCCGGGTCGTGTACGGCATGTAGAACTTCGGCAGCTTCACCGGTCCCACGGCCTGGTAGGGAACGTGCGAGAAGCTCTTGATACGTCCCAACCCCAGGGCGTTCGCGGACCAGGGGATGCGCGCCGCCGAGATTCCCAGGCCCGAGAGGCCCAGGGCTCCACCGCTGCTCTCCGTGGCCCCCTTGTTCATGTAGCGACTCGAGCGCATGTGCCACTCGTGGCCACCGGACTGCCAGTCCTGGAGTCCCCGGACGTAGGTGAGCACCTGCGCCTGCTCCACCGGGTTCAGGCCGAACTCCGCGAACAGGGAGGGCAGCTCCGTCACCACGGTGTTCTCGAACTGCTGGAGCCGCGAGGTCAGGACCTCGTTGGTGAGATTCGCCGCGCGCTGCGTCTCGACGCCCAGGAACTTCTCGAACACCAGGACGCAGTTGGCGAGCTCTCCCTCTTCCTGGATCTCCCGCTCGTAGGAGAACAGATCGTTGCGCAGGTGTACCGCGTCGGAGAACGTGTCCTTGAGGACGCGCATCGGACGGCTGTAGGCGACCCGGTCAGGGACTTCGACGAAGACCGCGTGCTCCACCAGGTCCGCCGACCAGGGCGCCCCGCCGACCTTGCGGCGCATCTCGATGTACTCGATCGGGTTCGAGACGCGGCGCTCGCTGATGTTGGACAGCTCCCACGTGGACTCTTCGAGCAGGTGCTTGGTGCTCTCGAAGAACCGGCGCCGCCACTCCACGGACTTGGTGGGGACGGTGCGAGCCCACAGGTCGATCAGCCCCTTCTCCACCGGATTGGTCGGCTCCGGCGGAGGAGAGAGATCGACCGGCATGAACAACGGCAGCCGGTCGAGGTACTTCTTCGCGCCGACCCGGTCCTGGGTGCGCTTGTAGACTTCGAGGAAGTGATCGTCGAAGTAGAAGACCCAGACGTACCAGTCGGTGATCAGGTCCAGTTCCGGGCCCGGAGCTTCGGGATGGGTGTACGCGCAGAGCAGCGCGTAGTCCATCGCGTCGAATTTGGCCTCGCTCCAGATCTCGGGAACGCCGCTCTCCTTGGGCGTATCCAGGATCCCCATCTCGCGCGACCACGCCTTGGAGTGGGTGCGGGCGCCCTCGAGATGAGGGTTCAGGCGCGCGGGCCACGGAACATAGAACTCGGGTAACTGGAAGGGTTGCTTGGCGTGGGCCTTGGCCATGAGTACGCCTCATCCAGCGCGCGGTCCTCGCGGAGCCGCTGGCCGGAGAGTCAAAGGGGGCGATCGAGGGGGCTGTCGGGGACTAGAGCGGCGCGGCGTTCATACGGAAGGTGTCTCGAGCGTGAAGTGGAGGGGGCACGGCACGTCCCCGGGGGCCGACAGCGCGGGGAACCTGTGCATGTGGCAGGCCAACGCGGGCGCGGTGAGGCATGGCCCCGCGTCCCGAGCAAGCACCCCACCCCACCATCTGTTTCTCGGAAAACAAGGTCCACGGTTGACGTGTCAGAACGTGGATTTGACACGTCAGGGACCTGCCCTGACGTGTCAGCCCGTACGAGAGAACGAGCGTCTGGCACAGGCCCGTGCAAGCCCTCCGGCACGCCTCACGTCGGGGTGAGGCAGCCCTCTTTCGTTACAACGCAGGGCTGCAGCAGGGAGCGGTCATGGAGACCCAGACGACTTCGACGGGCGCAAGCACGAGTGCCCGTTCTCGGGCTTGCAGGTGGCCGTGGGGACAGCGAGCACACACGCGCATCGCCGAGGTGAGATCGAGCTGCAAGATGATGGAGCGGCTCGCGAGAGGAAACGCTCACGCGGCGGAACTCGCTCAGGCCGCGGAGGAGCACCTCGATCGAGCGCTGCTGGCTGTCGAACGGAGGCGCGCCCCATGGATTCACCGGGGAGCAGCGATCGATACCGTGGAGACGAACATCAACGCGGCCATCTGCCTGATGCTGAGGTACATGCCCGCAGCGGAACTCCTGGGGAGGATGCCCGATATCCTCGCCACCCTCGAGGAGCATCTCCCCTCTCAGGATCAACACAGGCTCGCGGTCGACAAGCTCGTCCGAAACAAGCAGGCAACCCACACCCTGGACGCGAGCGAGCGAGCGGTCATCGTCAGCGCGGTCCGCTCCGCGCTGTGGGCCCAGGAGCGCGAGTACCTGCGCGTCCGCAGCTTCCGCAACATCGTCTACCTGCTCACCGTGCTGCTCGCGCTGATCGTCACCGGTATCGGGATCACCACGTACCGAATCCCGACGATGCTCCCCATGTGCTTCAACCCTGAAGACGCGCTGATCGTCTGCCCCACGCAGAGCGTGAGCCTCAAGCTGCTTGCCCCAGTGCCTGCCAGTCTCTCCAAGCGGCTGACCGCCGAAGAGCTCGGTATCACGTTCGCGCAGGCGGCGCGCCCGGAGGACTTCATCGTCATCACCACCCTGGAGCCGACCTCCAAGGAGCTCAACGCGGCGTACCTGGTCGGAGCTCACCGAGGGGATTACCTCCTCTTGGAGGCGGTGGGGCTCATCGCCGCGGCGGTCGCGGCGGCCTTTACCCTGCGGCAGATGGGAGGCACCTCCGTGCCGTACAGCGTCCCCCTCGCGCTCGCCTTCCTCAAGCTGCCCACCGGCGCCCTGACCGCGGTGCTCGGCCTGCTGCTCATGCGCGGGGAGTTCGTCCCGGGCCTGTCGAACCTCGACTCCTCGGCCCAGATCGTCGCCTGGGCGGCGATCTTCGGCTACGCCCAGCAGATCTTCACCCGGCTCATCGACCAGCGCGGCCAGGCCGTCCTCAACGCCGTGGGTTCTCCGGAGAACCCCTCGACCCTGGATCAGCGGCTCGTCTCGACGATGAACGCGAACACCTGAGGCGCTAGAACTGGCCCGCGCGCGCCTCGTCGAACGGGACGCGGAACGGCAGGTACGCCTGGTCCAGCCGGTGCGTGCCGCTCATGCCGTCGCCGTACTCGTAGTGGTGAACCACCGCCCCACGGCCCGCGTCGCGCGTGAAGTCCAGCGGGCTGTCGCCATCCCCCAGGCCGAACATCGTGGGGACGAGATCCTTGTCATTCACGTAGTGGACGTAGTTGGGGCCATCCGGATACTTGCCGGCGGCCGCGCCGAACGTCTCCACGTTCACCTTGCCCAGCAGCTTCTCGGCGTCCGCCTGGGACAGCCCGTCCTCGATGCGCAGCCGGTTCGCCACGTCTCCCAGCGCGCGGCTGAGGATGAGGCCGCCCTGGCTGTGCCCCATCACGTGGACCGAGCGCCCCGCCTTCAGCTCGGCGTAGATGGTGTCCGCCATCGTGTCCACGGCGGGGTTGGTGCCCTTGTCCAGCTTGTCCTTCACGCACTGGGCCACGTCCGCGACCATGCCCTCGGTGGCGTTGTGGACACCGATGATCTTCGCGCCCGTGGTGTCCGCGATCTGCTGCAGGCTGCCGAACTGCTTGTCCTTCGTGTCGCCGATGCCGTTGACGTAGAGGATCGTCTCGGACGGGTTCGGGTTGTCCTTCGGCGTCACGCCCGGGATCTGGCTCAGCGGCGTGCCCGGAGCGAACGTCTGCCCCCCCGCCCCCACCAGCTTGCCGTCATGGACGAGGTCCGCCTTGTTCCCGCCAAGCAGGTCTCCCACGAACCCGGCCTTCTGCGCGACCTGGTCCTCGAACCCATCCACGAACTGGCCCAGCTTCCGCCCGCCCTGCTCGACGCCTTGACGCACCGTGTTACCCACGTTGCTCACGGTGTTCTGCGCCTTGTCCACGGTGTTCTGGACGGTGTTCTGGACGTGGTTGACGAGGTTCAGGCCACGCTGGATCAGGCTCATGCCCACATTCTCGTGAAGAGAGAGACGGAAGTTGCTCAGCCGCTGGCCTTGCCTCGGACGCTCTCGACCCGCGCCTCGGGCACGGCCTCCTGGGCCGGCACCAGCACCACCTCGACCGTGGTGCCCTGCCCCAGCTCACTGCGCACGCGGATCTCTCCGCCCATGGCCTGCACGTAGGAGTGGCAGATGGACAGCCCCAGGCCCGTGCCCATTCCCACGGACCGGGTGGTGAAGAAGGGCTCGAAGATGCGCGGCAGCACGTCCGCGGGGATTCCCGCCCCCGTGTCGCTCACCGCCACCACCACGCGGCCCTGCTCGTCCAGGCGCGCGCTGACCCGGATCTCGTTCTGGTCCACATGCCCCTCGGGGATGGCCTGGGTGGCGTTGATCAGCAGGTTGAGGACCACCTGCTCCAGCCGCGACGCGTCTCCCTGCACCGGTGGCAGCGTGCCGTAGTCCTTCACCACCCGGGCCCGCAGGCGCGTCTCCACCTCCGCCATCGCCAGCGCCGCCTCCAGCACGGCGCCCAGTTCCACCCGTCGCTGCTCCTGGGGATGGGCGCGCGAGAACGTCTTGAGCTCCTGGACAATGCGGCGCACCCGGTCCGCGCCCTGCAACGCCTCGCTGAGCGCCTGCTCCATCTCCCCCCAGCGCTCGGGATCGCCTTCGGGCCGAGCGCCTCGCAGCTCCTCCGCGATGTAGTGGAGGTTCGAGATGATGTAGGCCAGGGGGTTGTTGATCTCGTGCCCCACGCCCGCGGCCAGCGTGCCCACGGCCGCCAGCTTCTCCGCCTGGACGAGCCGCTCGCGCGTGTCCTGCAGTTCCTGGAGCCGCACCTCCAAGGAGGCGTTGACGGTGGCCAGCTCGCGGGTGCGGTCCGCGACATGGGACTTCAGCTCGCGCTCCCGCGCCCGCATCTGGCGCAGCCGCAGCCACACCGCCCCCAACACCAACAGCCCCACGGCCAGCACGCACGCCACCCGGAAGGCCAGCGTCTGGTGCAGGCGAGGCGGCAGGTAGACCTTCAGCGTCGTATCGGGGGAGACCGGGCCGCCCTCCCGGGACTCCGCTCGCACCCGGAACCGGTAGTTCCCCGGCGGCAGCTGCGTGTAATAGGCCACGCGCCGAGAGCCCGCCTCGACCCAACCCCGGTCGAAGTTCTCGAGCCGGTAGCGGAAGCGAAGCTGATGGGGCGCGCTGAGGCTCGGAGAGGTGTAGTGGATCTCCACGTCACCCTTGCTCACGGTGACGCGGCCGTTTGCCTGGATGGGCACCGGCTGCCTGTTCACGCGCAGCCCCTCGATGAGCACTGGCGGTGGCGCCTGCGGCTGGGTCTGATTCTCCTGGCCCGGCGAGTAGGCGACGACGCCCTGCGTGGTGGGAAACCACAGCCGCCCTTCTCGGTCGCGTACCCCTCCCGGCACGCCGATGCCGTTGCACTCGGCCGAGCGCATGCCGTCCTCCACCCCGTAGACGTGGGAGCGCACCCGTGCGAGCCGGCCGTCGGCCACGGCCTCCAGCTCCGCCTGGGCGACGCGGAAGACGCCCTTGTTACAGCTCATCCACAGGTTGCCGCGCCCGTCCGAGAGGATGTGGAAGATGCGATCGTTGAACAGTCCCTCCGCGTGGGACAGACGGGTGAAGCGCCCCGCCTTCCAGCGGTAGAGCCCCTCGTCGGTGGCGATCCACAGCGTGCCGTCGGACTCCTCGAGGATCGCGTTGGGGTCGTCGTACATGGGCGACCCCTCCGCGCCCAGGATGACGATGCGGCCCTGGACGATCGAGGCCAGGCCACCGTCCGCAGTGGTCACCCAGAGTCCTCCCTCGCGGCGCGGCAGCACCAGGGTGATGCTGTCGCCGGGCAGCCCCTCGCGTTGGCCGAAGCGCTCCACGCGCTCGCCGTCCCACCGGGCGAGCCCTGCCTGGGTGCCGAGCCAGACCGCGCCCGCGTCATCCACGTACACCGTGCGCACCGCGCCCGCGGGAAGCCCCTGGGCGGCGCCGAGCGTGAGGGTGATCGCCCCGGACTGCCAACGGCTCAGGCCCTTCTGTGAGCCGAACCAGAGGCTGCCATCCGGCCCCTCGGCGATCGCGTAGACGTTGGGGTCGAGCAGCCCCTCGCGCTCCGTCCAGGTGCTGCTCCGCCCCTCTTGCCAGCGCGTGACGCCCCCTCCCCGGCTGGCGAACCAGAGGCTGCCGTCACGCGCCTCGTAGAGGGCGGACGCGATGTCATGCGGCACACCCTCGGGCCTGCCGTAGGGCGTGAAGGGCGCCTCCTTGAGGCGGTGCATGCCGCCGTCCACGCTGATCCAGATGTTGCCCTCCGCGTCCTCCAAGAGGGTGATGACCGCGTCGTTCAGCAGCCCCTGCGAGGCATCCAGCGTGGAGCGCTGACCGTTGGCCAGCCGCAGCAGTCCCTTGCTCGCGCTGCCAACCCAGAGGGAGCCTGCCCGGTCCACCAGCAGGGTCGAGATGGCCGCACCCGGAAGGCTCGCCTCCGGCACGGGCCGCGATCTCCCCTCCTGAAGGTGGTACACGCTCCCCTCCCCGGTGCCCACCCAGAGTGTCCCGTCCAGCCCCAGCGCGAGCGCATGCACCGGCTTGCCGCTGCCCTCGAACGGCGGGCCCTCGCGCAGCGCCGAGCCATCCCAACGCTGCAGACCGCCGTTGGTCGCCACCCACAAGGTGCCCGCCTTGTCCTCGGCGAGCGCGTAGACCCGGTTGCTGGCCAGCCCATTGTCCGTGTTCCACACCTGGAAGCGCCCATCGGCGAAGCGCACCAGCCCCTTCTGGGAGGTACCCAGCCACAGGGCACCGTCACGCGTGGCGCACAGGACGCGGACGTGGCGCAGGTTGAGCCCCTCGGGCAGTGGGACGGAGAAGAAGTGGCCCTTGCGCAGTCCGCTCAGCCCCGTCTCCGTGCCGATCCACAGCGTCCCATCCGAACTCGTGGTGAGGGCGGGGATGGAGCGCGCCCCGAACTCGGGTGTGTTGTTGCGATCAAAGGTGGTGAAGCGCACCCCATCGAAGCGGACGAGTTCCTCCCACGTGCTCCCCCAGAGGTAGCCATCCGGGGTCTGCGCGAGCGACATGAAGGGGTTCTCCGGCAACCCGTCCATCGTGCGCCAGGTCTGCAGCGGCAACTGCCGCAGCGACTTGTCGGGGGCCAGGGCCGCCGCGCTCCTCCCCCACCCGAACAGCCCCAGCAGCGCCAGGACCGTGAGCACACGTGCGCCGCGATGGGTGGAGGGCAGCCGTATGGCCAGCGCGCGAGAGCGGCTTCGAGGAGAATGCATGAGAGGGAGGCGGGACGTTAGCGTAGCGGCGCCCCGGACCCTGGAATAGTGGGTCCCCATCGCCTCAGCGCGCTCCCTGCCCTTTGACACCCAAAGGAAGCTTGGAGAGCCTGCAGGCTGCGAACACCTCATGTGGATCTTCGGATACGGCTCACTCATCTTCCGTCCCTCCTTCCCCTTCGAAGAGCGCCGCGAGGCGTGGCTGAGGGACTGGGCGCGGCGCTTCTGGCAAGGCTCGACGGACCACCGGGGAACCCCCGAGGCGCCCGGGCGGGTGGTGACGCTGGTGCCGGAGCCCGGCGCGCGCTGCTGGGGCGTGGCGTACCGGATCGCCTCCGAGCGCGTGGAGGAGGTGCTGGCCCACCTCGATTACCGTGAGCAGGGAGGCTACGAGCGGCACTGGGTGCGGCTGGAGACGCGTGAGTCCCCGCCTCCGTCCGAGGCGCTCATGTACGTGGCTGGCCCGACCAACCCCCTCTATCTGGGGCCCTCCGCCCTGGAGGAGATCGCGGCCGTGGTGCGCTCGGCTCACGGCCCCAGCGGCCCGAATCGCGACTACGTGCGGCTGCTGGCCGAGGCGCTCGCCCAGGCAGGCGAGCACGACGCGCACGTGGCGGAGCTGGCGCGGCTGCTCTAGCGCTTGCTCGCGCCACGCAGGCGGCCCACGGCTGCCTGGAAGTCCTCCGGCAGCGGGGCCTCCAGCTTCAGCGCCTTGCCCGTCCGCGGGTGCGTGAACGCGAGCCGCCAGGCGTGCAGGGCCTGGCGCCCCAGCGCCTCCTGCGCCTCGGCCACCGAGCCCTTCGCCTTGCGCCCCGCGCCGTACAATGCGTCACACAGCAACGGGTGGCCACTCTCCGCCAGGTGTACCCGGATCTGGTGTGTCCGACCCGTGAGCAGGTCCACCTCCACCAGCGCCGCGCCCTCGAAGAGCTCCCGCGTCCGGTACACCGTGATCGCCGGCTTGCCCTCCTTCACCTTCCCCGTGAACTTCTGCCGGTGGATCGGGTGCCGCCCGTACAGCGTCTCGATGCGGCCCTCTGCCCTCGGCTGACCATGCACCAGCGCCAGGTACGTCTTCTCCACCGCTCGCGTCTTGAAGGCCTTCTGCAGCGCCACCAGCGTCTGCTCGTTCTTCGCGACGACCAGGCAGCCCGTGGTGTCCTTGTCCAGCCGGTGGACGATGCCCGGCCGCAGCTCTCCGCCCACTCCCGCGAGATCCTTCACGCGGTGCAGCAGCGCGTTCACCAGCGTGCCCGACGCGTGCCCCGCGCCCGGATGCACCACCATCCCCGCCGCCTTGTTCACCACCACGAGGTCCTTGTCCTCGTGCAGCACCTCCAGCGGCAGCTCCTCGGCCAGCGGGACGGCCGCCACGGGAGGCGGAACCCGCAACGAGAGCAGCTCTCCCCCGCGCAGGCGCGCGGAGGCCTTCGCGGGCCGACCGTCGGCCAGCACGTGGCCAGCTTCGATCAGCCCCTGAATCCGGGAACGGGTGAGTTCGGTGAAGGTGCGCGCGAGGTGCTGATCCAGCCGCTCGCCCCGGGCCTCGGGCGGGACTCGGTGCTCGCGCGCCTCGGCGGCTACCAAATCTTCGACTTCACGTGCGCCTTCGAGCGCAGGACGATGTCGTTGATGGCCCGCTCGAAGAAGTTCGTCTTCGTGAAGATCTCGGCGCTCACGCGGCTCTTGTAGAGCTCGCGACCCTCGTCCAGCTCGTCCTTGAGCACCTCGAACAGGTTGTCCTGCTCGATGCCCTTGATGATCTTCTGCTCGTTGTAGAGCGAGATATCCGAGGCAATCGCCCGGGCGAGCCGCATCGCCTTGACCTTTTCTTCTTCCGTCATTGCGCGTCTTTCATATTCACGGCACTGCGGGGAGTCAACTTTCCCGGACTCGGGGTCTCACTTCTTCTGGGGCGCCGTGGCCAGGGCCAGATAGCTCTTGGACACTCGGAGCGGATCCAGCCCCAGCTCGCGCGCCACGTTCATCAACATGCCGCGCAGGTACACCGTCGCCGGAAGCGCGGCGTAGCGGTCCGCCTCCACGTTCTCGATGTGCTTGGAGGAGATGCGCGTGCGCTCGGCGAGCTGCTGGAGCGTGAGGTTGCGGCTCTCGCGCACCCGGCGCAGCAGCTCTCCATTGAACTCGGTGTTGGGCGGCAGCTCGATGGGCTTGGGCTTGGGCTCGCGCGCCTTGGCCGCTACCACCGCCATCGCCGACTCCGCCGTCGCGATCGCTGACTCCTGGGCGATCTGCTGGGCCTCCTCGAGGTTCAGGCCGGTGGCGTGGGCCGCGCGTGTGTTGCCCTTGCTCGCCTCGGCTGTGGCTCCCACCGGTGGAGGGGTGGGCGCCGGGCGGTGGAGGCGCCGTCCTCCAGGAGGAAGCGGCGGAGGCGTGGGCGTGGGCCGCAGCGGCCGCTCCGCGCGAGGGGTGGGACGGGGCGCCGCCTGGGCGGGCAGTGGCGCGCGGGCTCCGGACAGCTCCTCATCGTCCTCATGGGCCGGCTTGGAGGCAGCGACCGCCGGCGCGGGCACGGGGGCCGGAGGCGCGGCAGCGGGCTCGACCGGGGCCGGCGCGGGGGCGCTGGGGGTCGTGTCGCGCGGGGCCTCCGCTACCACGGGCGCCGGCGCGGGTTCGGCGGCCGGCGCGGGCGCCTGAACGGCGACAGCTTCGGGAGTCGGGGCGGCCGCCGGCGGGGGTGGGACCGCCTCCGCGTTGAAGGGGGAAAGGAATGCGGAGCCCGTCTGCGAGGTGCCCGGTATCAGCACCGGCACGTACGAGAGGGCGTAGCTGCGGAACGCGGCGTGGACCTGGGTCGGCGACACCACGGCCGGCCCCACTGGAGCAACCGGAGCGGGTGCCGTCGGCTCAGTCGCGGCCGGCGTGGGCACACTGGGTGTACTGGGGGCTGCCACCGCCTCGGCGGACGCCGCCGTGGGAGCAGGTGCCGCGGGAGGTGGGCTCGGAGGCTCGACCTTCTCCACGGCAGGAGCCGGCGCCGGGGCCGCCTCGACGGGGGCCGGCGCCTCGACGAGCGTCTGCGCCGTGGGGAGCGTCAGCACGACGGACTCCGGGGCCTCGGGTGCGGACGGCGGAGGCGCGGGGGTTACCGCCACGGCGGGCGCGGCGGGCTCCACGGCCGGGGCGCGTTCCACCAGCGAGGGAGCCGGCGACACCACCGTGTTGGGCTCGGCGCGGTTCACGCCGATCATCCGATCGTACTCGGCGCGCAGATCCGGCTCGGTGAGGATCTCCATCGCCTCGGTGAGCCGGGCGCGCAGCGCGTCGATCTGTGCCGGATCCACCAGCGCGTACACCGCCACGGAGTCGGGCGAGTACGTCTCCAGCGCGCGCTCGTAGGCAGCGATGATCTCCGCGTCCGGCGCGGTGACGGGGATCTCGAGGAGCTCGTAGTAGGTCTGCTGCTCGAAGGGCTTCATGGTGTGGAGGAGCCACCAGGGGCGGCGTCGAGGGTCAGGATGCGTCCGGCGATCTTCTGGAGACACTGGGAGGCCGGAGAGTCGGGTCGCTCGAGGAGGATCGGCCGGCGCTTGCGCACCGCGCGCCACGCCTCATCGTCGTAACGGATGGCTCCCAGGTCATCCATGTCCAGGCCGAAGAACTTCTTCCACGCGGACACCACCGCGTTGCCCACGTTCATGTCCGCGTCCGTGCGGGCCTGGTTCACCACCAAGCGGATGCGGAACGACTGCAGCTCGCGCTCCAGCCGCGCCCCCGCCGAAGGGTCGTCCTTGCGCACCTGGGCGATGAAGTCCATGGGCGTGCGCAGCGCTCCCTCACGCGTGGTGAGGGCGCTCTCGACGAGCTCTTCGATGCCGTACTGCGCCTCCACCTGCTGCATCTTGCGGAAGAAGGCCGCCTTGACGAAGCGGTAGGCGTTCTCCACGGCGGTGGGCTCGGGCAGCACCACCAACACCCCGTGGTCGGCCACCAGGAAGAAGTCCAGGGTGTTGAAGCTGGTGCCCGCCCCCAGGTCCAGCAGCAGGTAGTCCACCTGCTGGGTCATCAGCGAGCGCAGCAGCTTCTGTTTCTGGGCGTACTTGATGTTGGCCGCGTCCAGTACGTCCTGCGCGCCCGCGATCAGCGACAGCTGGGGCACCCCCGTGGGGATGATGATGTCCTCGAGGTTCGTCTTGGTGTTGCGGACGAAGTCCGACAGCGTCGCGGTGGGCTGGCCCACCCCCAGGGTGGTGTGGAGGTTGGCACCTCCCAGGTCGGTGTCCACCAGCAGCACGCGCATGCCTGCCTGGGCCAGGGCGATGCCGAGGTTGGCCGAGACGAGCGTCTTGCCGATGCCGCCCTTTCCTCCTCCCACGGCGATGACGCGCCGCGGCCGGACGCGCTTGGCGAGGCCGGGGGGACCGGCGCTCGCAGAGGAGTGGATGAGGGGCACCGACACGGTGGAGGCAGGAACGGGCTTCAAGCACCCGTATCAAAACCCGTCCTGCGCGCCGCGTCGACTCCCCGACCTGCCTTAGTTGATGACGACCGTGCAGATACAGGGCTCGGTGTCATTACATGCCGTGTTGCTGGCCGCGCCCTCGCAGCGAAGGCCCAGGCAGCACGCGGTGCCCGTCGAGCACGCCTGCCCGCTGGACGAGCAGGTAGCGCCCGCCTGGCAGGTGCCCGTGGTGGCCCCGTTGGGCACCTCGCAGCGCAGGCCGATGCAGCAATCGGCGCCCGAGGTACACGCCCCGTTCTGCGGCTGGCACAGCGAGGGCGGCTTGCACACCCCGCTGGTGCAGATGCCCGAGCAGCACTCGGAGGGCGAGCCGCACCCCGTCTCGTTCGGCTTGCAGGTGGGGCCCGCATCCGGCGTGCCCGTGCCACCGTCCGTGCCGCCATCCGTGCCGCCACCCGGCGGGATGTTGGTGCGCTGCTGGCACGCGTAGCCCAGCTCGCCCTGGCTCAGGCACTCGGTGCCGGCGCAGCACGCGGTGGCCCCGCTGGAGCCCGGCGTGCAGGAGGAGCCCAGCGGTGCGCACACCGGCCGCTGGCACGACAACGTGCCGTTGCCCGTGGGCAGGCACAGCGCGCCGCCGCAGCACTGATCCGAGAACTGGCACGTGGCCCCATCATTGATGCAGCACGGCTCGGTACCGGTGTAACCCGTGGGGCACTGCTGGCTGCCGCCGCCGAAGCAGCGCGGCACGCCGGACGAGTCCACCTTGCACACGTCCTTGCGCCCGTTGCAGCAGTTCTGCGAGGCGTTGATGTCGGTGACACCTCCGTCGGGCAGCTTGCCCGCGCCGCAGATGTTGCCCACGCCATTGCAGCTCTGGCCGTTGTCACACCGGCCGCCGCTGCACTGCACCGAGCCGTTGGGGTTCACCCCACCGCCGCAGCACTCGTCGTTGTCCGTGCAGAAGTTACCGGTGAGCTTGCAGCCGCCCACGGGCTGGCACACCGTGGCGCCGTAACCCAGGTCCACGCAGGTACGCGAGCAGCACGTGGAGCCATCCGAGCACGGGTTTCCATCCTGCCGGCACCCGCCGCCGCCACCGCCGGTGATGAACTGGCAGCGGCCCGCGCCTCCGTCCGTCGAGGAGCACGAGTTGCCACAGCACTCGGCGTTCGACTGGCACACGTCCCCGTAGCCCTTGCAGGTGTAGGCGCGGGAGCAGACACCGGCCTGGCAGTTGGTGGAGCAGCAGTCGGTGTCCGCGCCGCACGCCTGGCCCAGCACCTTGCACTCCGAGCTGGAGCCGGGGATCTCCGCGCACGTTCCGTTGGTACACGTCTTGGTGCAGCACTGCTCCGCGCTCGTACACGTCTGGCCCACGTCGCGGCACAGGTTGTCGCTGCACCGGCCGTTCTCACAGACGTTGGTGCAGCAGTCGCCGCCCACCTGGCAGGCCTCGTTGGCGCTGCGGCACAGCATATTGGGCTCCGGACAGCGCCCGTCCTCGCCGCACACGCCCGTACAGCACTGGAGGCCCTCGGTGCGGCTGCACGCGGTGGCCTGGGCGAGGCACTCCGAGCCTGGGCCCGCGTCGGGGACTTCGACCACCGGCCCCGCGTCAGGGACTCCCGAATCCGGAGGATCCACGGGAGGGTCGTCCCCGCCACAGTCACAGCCCACGATGGTGAAAGCCAGCGCGAGCGCGCTCAGCACCAGCCAACGGTTTTCCTGTCTCACGTCGTTCCCCTCCGCATGGGCACTCTGCGTGCGCCTGGGGGACCCGTTCAGTCAGGAATCGGCCACACCGGAGCCCCAGGAAGGGCTCCGGGACCGGGGGCACTACTCGTCCAACAGTTCCACGTTCCAGTACGAGGCGTCCTCGACCCGTAGGAACGGAAGCCACTCGCGGTAGGTGACGCGCCGGATGGCACCGCGGAACAGCGGCGTCCACTTCGGACGAAAGGGCCTGCGCGAGAGCTTCATCCCCGCCTGCTCCGGGGTGCGCCCGCCCTTCTTCAGGTTGCAGGGCACGCACGAGCAGACGACGTTCTCCCAGGTCGTCTTGCCTCCCTGGGAGCGGGGGTTGACGTGGTCCAGGTTCAGCTCGGAGCGCGGCAGCGTGCGCGCGCAGTACTGGCAGGTGTCCTGATCGCGCGCGTAGATGTTGAGGCGGGAGAAGCGCACCCGCCCCTTGGGCAGGTACTCGTAGGCGGAGAGCACCAGCACCCGGGGGATGCGGATGGAGCGGTTCACCGTGGTGATGCAGTCATGGTGCGCGGCGCTCAGGGCCGCCCAGTCCGCGAACTCGTAGAGCTTGTACTGCTCGTCGATCGCCTTGGCCACTCCCTGGTAGAGCAGCGAGAAGGCACGCTTCACCGAGGTGACGTGGACCGGTTGGTAGTTCCTATTGAGGACCAGGACAGCGCTTTCGATCATGGGCGTCTTTCCTGCTGGGTGGTGCCAGCCACGGCCTCGGTCACCAGCCTGAGTTCCTCCTCCGCGAGACAGCGGACATCGAGGAGCACTTCTCCGTCCGCGATCCTTCCAATAACCGGCGTTTCCGCGCCGCGCAGGCGCTCCAGGAATAGTTCCGGCTTCCCAACTTTGAGGACGCACGCGAAGGAAGGCAATTGGGCCAGGGGCATGGCGCCTCCGCCTACCTGTCCCGACACCGCGACCACGCGAACCTGTACACCCTGTGCGCCGAGCAACTCCTGGAGTCGCTCGGCGCGTGTACGCAGCACCTCGGGCGGCTGGGCAAGCAGGCGCCAGGTCGGCACGGCCTCCGGGCGGCCGTCCCGGTACAGCTCCAGGGTGGCCTCCAGGGCGGCGACCGTCATCTTGTCCACTCTCAGGGCGCGGGTGAGCGGGTGCGCCTTGATGCGGGCCAGCAGCGGCTTGCGCCCTACAACGATGCCGGCTTGAGGGCCTCCGAGCAGCTTGTCTCCGGAGAAGGCCACCACGTCCGCGCCGGCCTCCACGGACATGCGAACGGTGGGCTCGGTGGTCAGTCCCTCGCCGCCCAGCGGCACCAGCGCGCCCGAGCCCAGGTCCTGGAACACGGGCACCCCGCGCCCCCGGCCGAGCGAGGAGAGCTCCGCCACGCCCACCTCTTCGGTGAAGCCCACCAGCGCGAAGTTGGAGCGGTGGACCTTCACCAGCAGGCCCGTGTCCGGGGTGAGCGCGGCCTCGTAGTCGGCGCGGCGCGTGCGGTTGGTGGTGCCCACCTCCACCAGCTTCGCGCCGGACTGGCGCATCACATCTGGGACGCGGAAGCCGCCGCCGATCTCCACCAGCTCGCCGCGGGAGACGACGCACTCCTTGCCGGAGGCCAGCGCCGCGAGGACGAGCAGCGCCGCGCCCGCGCAGTTGTTGACGACCAGGGCGTCCTCGGCTCCGGTGAGCTCGGTGAGCAGGCCGATGAGCGGGGCGTAGCGACTGCCGCGCTCGCCCTCGTCCAGATCGTACTCGAGGTTGGAGTAGCCCCGGGCCACGGCCGCCACCCGCTCCACGGCCTCGGGGGCCAGGGGCGCGCGGCCGAGGTTGGTGTGCAGCACCACGCCGGTGGCGTTGAGCACCGGGCGCAGGTTCGGCGTGGACAGGGTGCGCAGGGCGGCGTCCACGTCGGCGTCCTCGAAGGGCCGGGGCTCTCCGCCGAGCAGGCGGATGCGTACGCGGTCCACGGCCAGGCGCAGCGCCGCTACGGCCCGAGCGCGTGGCAAGGCCTCGAGTCGAGGCGCCAGCGAGGGCCGGCGCAGGAGCTGCTCGATGGACGGCAGCGCGCGCAGGAGCGCGTTCTTTCCGCCGTCTTTACTATGAGGCGATGCGTCCATGGCTCCGAGTCTAGGAGACCCGGAGCGCGGGAGCTAGCGACCGGGCTGAGCTAACCCCGCTGAGGGAGATAGCCCCCAGGGGAACGACGCCGCAGGTCCTCCTCGCGCTTCGGGGCTGCCTCCTAGTCTGCAGCCATGAGAATGCCCTGGGGAGTCTTGCTGATGGTGGGCGCGTTGGCAGCCAGCTGTACGGCCGGGCCAAGGCCCCAGGAACCGTGTGGCTTCCCCACAGGCTGTGGGGAACTCAATGCGCACTGGAGAAAGAGGCATGCGCTAAATCGGCAGAAAAATGCCGCGTTGAAGACCTTCTTGCGGCGCTCAGGAAGTCATGGCGTCGGGCTCCACGTCGACCATCGCTTTGCCCGCCGCCTTCTTCAGCTCGTTCAGCTCGGTCGCGGCGGCCCCCCTGCGGAAGCTATCCCCGAGCCACCGACGCAGGTCCGCCTCCAGCTCCCCGGCCGTCTGGTAACGCTCGGAGGGGTTGCGCTGAAGAAGCTTGCTTAGCGGGACGCGCAGACACTGAGGAAGATTCGCCGTCACGGCGTCGAGGTCTTCTGCTGTGTACGTCGCCGCCCGCCAGATCGTCTGTTCGATCGTGGGCTCACACCCGGCCAGCCGGGCGCGCTTGATCGCCCGGTTCGCGCGGGCTCGCCGCTTCTCCGAAACCGCTTCCCGGACCTTCGCGGAAACGCCGTTGGGCGCGTCGAGCAGGTTCTTATAGGCTCTCAGGAAAGTAATGTCAGGGCTGGCGGGATCGGAAGCTCCGAACTCTGCCACAGGCGGCGCAGGAAGGAGTCGTCCCGGCAGATGGCGTCGAGCTCAGCCTCGACGACTGCTGCAAG
>NZ_JAXIVS010000032.1 GCF_034259325.1 Hyalangium ruber
CTGCGCTTCCTGACGGAACTGCTCCAATTCCTTCTCCAACTCCATGGACCACCTCCCTGGCGTGTGGCCAAGGGAGGTCTCATGAGAGGCCGGAGCCCGTCACGACGGGGCACGGCGAGGTCTTACAGAACTCCAGCGTACGCGTCCAGGCGAGCTTCGCGGCTTCGGGGTCGTAGCGCGGCGTCGTGTCGTTGTTGAACCCGTGCTGGGTTCCCGGATACGTGAATGCCTGGTACTTCGCCTTGTTCTTCTTCAGCGCTTCCTCGTACGGAGGGAAGCTCGAGTTGACGCGCTCGTCGTTCTCGGCGAGGTGGATCAGCAGCGGCGCTTTGATCTTCGCGACCTCTTCAGGCGCCGGTGAGGTGCCGTAGAAGGGCACGGACGCCGCGAGCTTGGGAATCCGCGTCGCGAGGATGTTCGCCATGGCTCCGCCGTAGCAGAAGCCGACCACGCCGACCTTCCCGGTCGAGTCCGGTCGCTTCGTCAGCCACTGGACGGCCGCGACGAAGTCTTCCCGCGTCTTCGCCTGGTCCAGCTTCGGGAAGAGCGCACGCGCCTCATCTTCGGTGCCGGGGTATCCGCCGAGCGGGAAGAGCGCGTCAGGCGCGAACGCCATGAAGTTCTCCAGCGCCAGCCGCCGCGTGATGTCCTCGATGTGCGGATTGAGGCCGCGGTTCTCATGGATGACGAGGATCGCGGGCAGCTTGCCCGTGGCCTTCGCCGGTCGAGCCAGGTAGCCCCGCATCTTGCCGTAGCCCTTCGGCGACTCGTACTCCGCGTACTCCGTTTTCAGCCGCGCGTCGTCCTTCGGCACCTGCTGCGCTTCGGCGAACTTTGGCGACAGCATGCCCAGCAACATGGCGGCGGTGACGCCACCGGCGGCAAAGCGCGCTGCCTTCTCGAGAAAGCCACGGCGATCGATGTCGCCATGCACGTACGCATCGAACAGGATGAGCAGGTCCTGGTCGAAGTCCTCGGCTCTCTTCATCTCGGCCATGGCGCCGCAGCGTATCACGCGGGTATGCCGACCCGTGACGCAGTCCCTGCCTGGCTCTGTTGAACTCAGCTACCATGCCGAGCGGCAGCCACCCTCGTCAGCCCTGGAGCACCCATGCTTCGAATTCTCAGCAGCATGCTGCTTGTCCTCACCCTGAGCGGCTGCGCGACGGCGCCTGCTCGCCAACCCGCCACCGCCCCGACCTCAGGAGCCGCACTCATGCGCCTCGGCAATTTTTCCGTCAGCCTCGCCGTCAAGGACCTCGCCGCCTCCCGCGCGTTCTACGAGAAGCTTGGCTTCAGGGTCTTCGGCGGTGACCAGGCCCAGAACTGGCTCATCATGCAGAACGAGACCAGCACCATCGGCCTCTTCCAGGGAATGTTCGACAAGAACATCCTGACGTTCAATCCGGGCTGGGACCGCAACGCCACTGCACTCGCCGACTTTGACGACGTCCGCGAGCTCCAGAAGACCCTCCAGGCCCGTGGCCTCACCCTCGCCTCCGCCGCCGACGAATCCTCCACCGGCCCCGCGAGCCTCATGCTCATCGATCCCGATGGCAACCCCATCCTGATTGATCAGCACGTCCCGAAGCCGGCGCGCTGAGGACGCGGTCGGCTGCATGCTCGGCGGCCCTCCTTCACCAGGGCCTGGCTTGCCACTGCCTCGGGAGCCAGCGCCCTGATAATTTCCCGGCGCCATGTCCGCTTCCCGTTCCTCCCCGGTGTACGCCGCCGAGGTAGGGGGCATCCTGCCCTCCGCGCGGGATGGGGCCCCCTCGGCCCATGAGGCCAGCTCCCCTGAGCGTCCCACCACCACCGTGGAGGGAAGCCTCGAGCGCATCACCTACGCCAACGAGGAGGCCGCCTGGAGCGTGGTGCGGGTGTTGCTCCCCGGTCGCAAGGAGCCCATCACCGCCGTGGGCAACCTCCTGGGCGCCCAGCCCGGCGAGTTCCTGCGCCTCACCGGCTCGTGGGTGCAGGACCGGAAGTACGGGGAACAGTTCCGCGTCGTCTCCTTCGCGACGGTGAAGCCGGCGACGCTGGTGGGCATCGAGAAGTACCTCGGCAGCGGGCTGGTGAAGGGCGTGGGCCCGGCGATGGCCAGGCGCCTGGTGCAGCACTTCGGCCTGGAGACGCTGGACATCATCGACTCGAAGCCCGAGCGGCTGGCGGAGGTGAAGGGCTTCGGGGAGAAGCGCCGCAAGCTCCTGCGCGAAACGTGGGCCGAGCAGCGCGACATCCGTCAGGTGATGGTCTTCCTGCAGTCCCACGAGGTGCCGGCCAGCTTCGCGGTGAAGGTCTACAAGCAGTACGGCGCCAGGGCGGTGGACGTGGTGCGGGACAATCCCTACCGGTTGGCCATCGACGTGTACGGCATCGGCTTTCGCACCGCCGACCGCATCGCCCGGTCGCTCGGCGTGCCTCCGGACTCGCCCAGGCGCGCCGAGGCGGGGGTGTTGCACGTGCTGCGCGAGTTCTCCGAGGACGGCCACCTCTACGCGCCGCGCGAGAAGCTCAGCGCGCGCACGGTGGAGATGCTGGAGGTGACGCCCGCGCTCGTGGAGGCGGCCATCACCCGGCTCGACGCCGCCGAGTACCTCGCCGTGGAGGGGGTCAACGCCCTGGCCCACCCCCGCCCCGAGGACGCCTGCGAGGCGGTCTACTTGAAGGCGCTGCACGTCTCGGAGATCGGCGTCGCCAACCTCCTCAGGGCGCTCGCCGCCTGGCCCGCGCGGCCCCTGGAGGTGGACGTGGAGCGGGCCGTCGCCTGGGCCGAGGCCCGCCAGGGCATCTCGCTGGCCCCCGAGCAGAAGGAGGCGGTGCGTCAGGCGATGGTGGCCAAGGTGCTGGTCATCACCGGCGGCCCGGGCACGGGGAAGACGACGCTGGTCAACGCGATCCTCTCCATCCTGGAGAAGAAGGACCGCCGGCTGTTGCTCGCGGCCCCCACGGGACGCGCGGCCAAGCGGATGGGGGAAGCGACGGGACGCGAGGCGGAGACCATCCACCGGCTGCTCGAGTACAACCCCCGCACCCACAGCTTCCAACGCGACCGGAACAACCCGCTCCAGGCCGACGTGCTGGTGCTCGATGAGGTGTCCATGGTGGACACCGTGCTGATGCTCAGCGTGCTCAAGGCGCTGCCGCCCCACTGCCAGCTGCTGCTCGTGGGGGACGTGGACCAGCTGCCCAGCGTGGGGCCGGGTAGCGTGCTCCAGGACATCATCGCCTCCGGGCATGTGCCGGTGGTGCGGCTCAAGCACATCTTCCGCCAGGCGCAGGCCAGCCTCATCATCACCAACGCGCACCGCATCAACCAGGGCGAGCTGCCCCAGGTGCCCCCCGCCGACGCGCTGGCCGACTTCTACTTCGTGGAGAAGGAGGAGCCCGAGGCCATCCTCGCGGCCGTCAAGACGCTGGTGAAGGAGCGCATTCCGCGCCGCTTCGGCCTGCACCCGGTGGACGAGGTGCAGGTGCTCGTGCCGATGAACCGGGGCCTCATTGGCACCGCGAGCCTCAACGCGGCGCTGCAGGAGCACCTGAACCCTTCCGGAGAGGAGCTCGTCCGGGGCAATCGGACCTTCCGGGTGGGCGACAAGGTGATGCAGGTGCGCAACAACTACGAGCTCAACGTCTTCAACGGGGACATCGGGCGGGTGGAGGTCATCGACCGCGAGGAGCAGGCGCTGGTGGTGCGCTACGACGGGCGACCGGTGGCCTACGCCTGGTCGGACCTCGATGAGCTGGTGCTCGCCTACGCCACCAGTGTGCACAAGTCGCAGGGCAGCGAGTACCCGTGTGTGGTGCTGCCCCTGCACACGCAGCACTACACGCTGCTGCAGCGCAACCTGCTCTACACCGGCGTGACGCGGGGCCGGAAGCTGGTGGTGCTGGTGGGAAGCAAGAAGGCGCTGGGGCTCGCGGTGCGAAATGGGGAAACCCAGAAGCGCTTCACGCGGCTCGCCGCGCGGCTGCGGGACTAGCGCCTCGCGTCGTCCTGCTCACCGACGCGGAACCACCGGTAGCCGTAGCCCTCCAGTGACAGCCGATGCACTCCGTCCTCCTGTGGGAAGGAGTGCTCGGTGGAGAGCACGTTGCCACGCAGCACGCTCTGCTACCCGCCAGGCTCGTCGCCCGTTACCTCAACAAACTCCTAGGGCGCGATAAGGGAGCACGCAACGTTGCGCGTCGCTGAAGCCGTGGCGCCCACGGAATCCGTGACGGTCAGTGTCACCTGGTTCAGCCTGCCGATGGTGCAGGACCCGTCGATTCGTGTGTTCGAGGGGCCCGTGGCGACGTGGGTGATGGAGACGTATTGGTTGCCCGTCCAAGAGTAAGCGTAAGGAGGCGTCCCTCCATTGGCTCCCCCCGAACACCCGAAGAGGCCGTTCCCCTTGTTGGTGCAGAACGCGATGCCCGTGGTTAGCGTCGCCAATGCCTGCTCACTCTTCTGGAGCGTCTGCGTTTCCTCCAACTCGGAGGCTTCCTCCATTGGACCTCCACAGGCCACCGCGAAAAGGGACGCCGCGAACATCGCCGGAAGTTGGACACCCAGAAAATGCTTCATGGACTGCCTCCGATGAGAAGAGAAAGAGGCGGAAGAGTAGCACAAGGCGTGTTGCTGGTTCGTGACGCATGGTGCGAATGCCTGCAGCCGCACCGGAGGCTCATTTCTTGCGCTGTGGGTAGATCGTCTCGCCGCGCTCGAGCATCGCGACCAGGGTCTCGATCTTCTTCTTCCGCCCGGCTTCGGTCTTCAGGTTGTGGATCCGGAAGGCCAGGGCGAACCGGTTCTGCGCGCTGAGCTTTTCGAACATGGTCTTCGCTTTGGGCTTGGCATCGATCGCGGCTTGAAGATCGTCGGGGATCTTCATGTCCTTGCCGCTTCCGTAGGCGCGATCCCAACGGCCGTCAGCCTTGGCGGCATCGACGGCCTCGAGCCCGTGCGGGGTCATCCGGCCTTCCTTGATGAGTCGGGCGACGTTGTCGACGTTGATCTGGCTCCAGATGCTCTTCTTTCCGCGCGGCGTATACCGTTGCAGAAAGCTCTTGTCGTCGAACCCCTTGCGCACCCCGTCGATCCAGCCCCAACAGAGCACCACGTCAATGGCCTCCTTGGGGGTGATCGATCGGAGCCCTGAATCCACTTTGTGAATCTTGATCCAGAGCTCGTCTTCCTTGTCGTGGTGCTTGCCGAGCCACTTGTAGAAGCTCTCGGCATCCTTGAACTCACGGACCTTTTCAGCCCGAACCTGGACGGGTGCCATCAGTCTGCCTTTCGCTCTGTGCGGGCCGTCGTACCTTCTGAACCAGCGGTGGTTTGCCAGCGACTGACGAGGTCCCGAACTGCCTGAGGCCATTCGGGAAACTCGAACGTGAAACCCGCTGCATGCAGGCGGCCAGGAACCACACGGCGACTCTTCAATAGCAGCTCCGTATCCGTTCGCATGAAGAAGGCGCCGATCTCCAACATCCACTTCGTCGCGGGCAGCCCGAGCCCCACTCCCGCCGCTGCACGAAGCTCCGCCATGAAGTCGCGCTGGGGAAGGGGATTCGGCGAGACCAGGTTGACCGGTCCCTCGAATTCCTCGTGCTCCAGCAGGAACTGGACGGCGCGGACGAAGTCGCGGTCGTGGATCCAGGAGACGAACTGGCGACCACCGGCCGCCGCGCCCCCCAGCCGCCGGCGTGTGAGCCCCAGGAGCACGTCGAAGATGCCATCCCGGTCCGGGCTCATCACCATCGCGGTGCGGAGCGCGACCTTGCGTGTGTGCGGGGTGTTTGCCTCTCGCTGCGCCTCTTCCCAGGCTTTCGCGATGTCGACGCTCACCCGCCAGTAACTGGGAGCATCTGGTTCGTCGCCGCCGAGCTGGCCCGTCGCCTCGTCGTTCGGGGCTTCGAAGCGGTGCGCGTAGACGGTCGCCGTGCTCATCTGCAGCCACACCCGGGGCGGGCGCTGAGCCTGAGCGATGGCCTGGCCCACCACGCGCGTCGAGTCCACGCGTGAGTCCTTCATCGCCCGCAGGTTCTCCTGTGTATAGCGGCAGTTCACGCTCCTCCCGGCCAGGTTGATGACGGCGTCGGCTCCGTCCAACTCCAGGGCCCACGCGCCGAGAGTGCGGCCGTCCCAATGCACGGTGCGCGCCTCTCCCTTGCCGCTCCGGCTGAGAATGACGACGTCATGTCCCTGCGCGAGAAACGCGCGGGCGAGCAAGGTGCCCACCTGCCCTGTGCCTCCAGGAATCACGATCTTCATGGGTCCTCCCAAGTGTCGGCAGGCTCTTCGCGGTGACGAGGGGGTTAGAAGAACCCGTCGAATACTCGCCAGGAACTCGCCCCGCCGATAGCCGTCTTATTCGGGAAGGAGGCCGCCCGGTACAGCGTGGTGTCGCGCTTCACGTTGCCGAACAGCAGCTTCACCTTGCCGCTTCCGTGCGAGCTCACCGCGAGCCCCTGGTTCGCCAGCAGTCCTGAGAAGCACTGGCTGGCGATGAGCTTCCACGTCGAGCCGTTCTGCGAGCCATACCCCGAGGCGCACGTCTGCGCCCCGTCGTACTGCACCGTGAGGCGCAGGAAGGTGAGGCTCTCCTGGTCCACCGTGTCCGCCGGGAGAATGTCCACCTCCGCCGCGGTCGAGGCGCCACTCGTGCTGGTGCGGTACTGGACGCGCAGCTTGTGGTTGTCCGCCGCTCGGCAGATGGCGAAGTAGCGCGCCGTGGCCGTGGTGCCCGCTCGCACCATCAGGCACCCCTTGGCCCACTCATCCACGTGGCTGTTGGGCGTCGACACCGAGGCCGTCCACGTCGTCGTGGTCACCGCGCTGTTGCTCTCGTGCGCGAACAGGAAGCTGTCGCTCGAGGACCAGATGTCACCCGAGTCCACCTCGACGCCCAAGCTGTCCACCGCCTCCTGGTTGCTCGCGCAGGGCCAGCCCTCCAGGCACTGGAAGGGCCAGCCCAGGCCATTGTGCGTCACCGCCCACGGATCCATGTGGTAGCTCACCTTGTCCGTGGCCACGTGGTGGGTGTTGAGCGAGACCGCCCGGCTCCAGGACGTCGTGTCATTCACTCCCCACACCCGGCCAATGAAGTTGGCCAGGTGGACGTCCGTGGACAGGGGAGCGTAGGTATTCTCCATGTTGAAGAAGACGGCGTACTGCCGAGTGCCAATGCCCGAGGTGCTCTTCAGATCCGGAGCGATGAAGGCCACGCGGCTGGTGGCCGTCGTGCCGTTGGAGACATAGGTGTTGAGCTTGCTCGTGGACGAGGAGACGTCCCCACCGGTGAGGACGAAGACGAAGCGGCCCCGCAGCGCCGTGTGGGTGGGCCAGGTGCAGGCGCCCGTCAGCGCCGCCTGCAGGCTGCTGACTCCCGGGCACGCCGCCATCACGTCCGAGGGCTTGAAGAGCCACGCGGACGGCAGGTGCGTGGTGATGCGCGCATCCAGGTCCTGAGGCAGGCGCCCCGTCTCGAAGGGGTCCTTGAGATCCACCCACACCGTCACCACCTCGTGGTTCGGGTTGGCGAGGTGGAAGGCGCGCAGTTCCTCCAGGCAGTCCGAGAGCCGGTGGCAGGTGGTCTCCGGCTCGTTGTCGTCGTGGTAGACGAACCAGTTGCCCGCTGTCTTGGACCAGCCGCTCTTGCCGGTGTGGATGTCGAACTCGAGCGAGCGGATGCGGTGGTAGACGAGCTGGTCGAGCACCGCCTCATGGCGCTGGTACGAGTTGTGGGACGACTTCTGGCGCAGCTCGTTGTAGGCGGGTTGGGCGTGGGCGGAGGGGACGAGCGCGAACGATGCCAGCAGCGCGAGCAGCAGGGGGGCGCGAAGCGTCATGGCCGGGGCTTTCGTGAGGGAGGGGGCCCTCCACCTTGCAGGAGAGCCACACCCCGAGGGAAGCCCCTCCGCGTCAGAACCGACCGACGAGTCCGCAATGCCCCCAGTCTAGGGGATGGCCCCGGGCGCCTGACGCGCTCCTACTGGAAGTCGCCCCGGGCGCGGCTCTCGAAGCGAGTGAACTCCGAGAGGAACACCAGCGGGACCGAGCCGACGGGGCCGTTACGCTGCTTGGCGATGATCAGCTCCACGGGGATGACGGAGCTCGCGCGCTGCTCACCGCCCCCTTCGCCTTCCTCTGGCTCCTCGCGGTGGATGAACATCACCACGTCCGCGTCCTGCTCGATGGAGCCCGACTCACGCAGGTCGCTGAGCATGGGCTGGCCGCCCTTGCGCTCCTCCACCTTACGGTTGAGCTGGCTGAGGGCGATCACCGGCACCTCCAACTCCTTGGCCAGCTGCTTGAGGCTGCGGGAGATCTCGCTCACCTCCAACTGGCGGCTCTCCACCTTGCCCTTCTGGTGCATCAGCTGGAGGTAGTCGATGACGATCAGCGACAGCCGGGGATCCTTCTGCTTGAGCCGCCGCGCCTTGGCGCGCAGGTCGAAGGGCGACAGGCCGCCAGAGTCGTCGATGTAGATGGGGGCGTTGTAGAGCTCGCCGGCCATCTCCTGGAATTTCTCCTCGTCGTTCGCCGTGAGCCGGCCGCCGCGCAGCTTCTTCATGTCCACGCGCGCGCTCGAGGCCAGCAGACGCATCAGCAGCTGGTCGGCGGGCATTTCCAGGCTGAAGATGGCCACCGCCTTGGGGTCCTCTTTGTTGAGGGCCGCGTGCATGGCGATGTTCATCACCAGCGACGTCTTTCCGATACCCGGGCGCGCCGCCAGGATGATGAGCTCGCCGGCGTGCAGACCCGTCAGCTGCATGTCCAGGTCCACGAAGCCGGTGGACAGGCCCGTCACGCCCGAGGCCGAGGCCTTCATCTTGTCGAGCAGAGTCAGCGTCTGCTCCATCAGCTCGCTGACGGCCCGAAGGTCTCCCTCGCGGCGCTTCTCGGCCAGGTTGAACAGCCGGCGCTCGGACTCATCGAGGATGACCTCGACGTCGCCCGTCTCCTGGCTGGCCATCTCCACGATTTCGCGGCCCACCGCCACCAGCCGCCGCCGCAGCGCCTGATCCTTGACGATGTTGGCGTACTGGACGGCGTTGTGCGCCAGGGGCACGCCCTGGTCCAGGGCCATCAGGTAGGCCGGACCGCCCACCGTGGCCAGGTGCCCCGCCAGCTTCAGCTCCTCCGCGAGCGTCAGGTGGTCCACCTGGCGCTGGGTGGAGTCCAGCTTGAGCATCGCGGCGAAGATGGCCGAGTGGGCCGGGCTGGCGAAGTCGTCCGGGTGGACGGCCTCCGCCACGCTGGCGATCAGCGTGTTGTCGGCCAGCACCGCGCCGAGCACCGCGCGCTCCGCGGCGAGATCCTCGTGGACCCGCCGGCCTTCACGACCATCGAGGACGTTCGTCATGAGAGTGCTCACAGTTTACTGGGAGGACTGACAGGGGTGAATCCGCCCCCCCGTATGGGTTCCCTGCCTGCTCCCTCCGGAGCCTGCTTCGAGCCGGCAACCCACGCAAAAAAACAGGGCCGCCCGGGTGTCCGGACGGCCCTGAAGCTACGGTGAGGTGCGATACCTTCGCCTACTCGGCGACGACGTCGACCTTGATCTTGGCAGCCACATCGCGGTGCAGGCGCAGCTCCACCTCGTGCGTGCCCACCGTCTTGATGGGCTCGGGCAGGTGCAGACCGCGACGATCCACCTGCTGGCCCTGGGAGGCCAGCGCCTCGGCGATGTCCAGCGCGGTGACGGAGCCGAACAGCTTGTCCTGCTCGCCGACCTTGCGCTTGATGGTGACCTTGATGGAGCCCAGCTTCTTGGCGGTCTCCTCGGCGGCGCCCTTCAGCTTGGCGTTGCGCGCGGAGATGACGCCCTTCTCGTGCTCGAGCTGGCGGATGTTCTGCTCGTTGGCGAGCACCGCCTTCTTGCGCGGAAGCAGGTAGTTGCGGCCGAAGCCGTCCTTGACGGTGACGAGCTCGCCGGACTTGCCGAGACCGTCGATGTCCTCACGAAGAATGACCTTCATGTGATTTCTCCGAAATTCGGACGGGGCGAACTAGCCCACCATCGCGTTGTAGGGGAGGAGCGCCAGGCCGCGGGCGCGCTTGATGGCCACCGCCACCTCGCGCTGGTGCTTGGCGCAGTTGCCGGAGATGCGGCGGGGGATGATCTTGCCGCGCTCCGTGACGAAGTACTTCAGGGTCGCCTGATCCTTGAAGTCCACCTTGGTGTTGCGCTCGGCGCAGAAGCGGCAGACCTTCTTGCGGCCAAAGCCGCGCCCGCCGCGCTTGTCGTCGTCGCCGCCCATGCCGCGATCGCCCCGGTCGCCACCGCGGTCCCGATCGCCACCGCGATCGCCGCGATCACCACCGCCGAAGCCACCGCGACCACCGCCGCCGCCACCACCACCGAAACCACCCGCGGAGCGCGCGCCTCCCGAGGGAGCCGTCTTGTTATCCGTACCGTTCATGAGTGTTCTTGTCCTCGAACTCGAAAGGGTTCGTGGAAGACCGGAGGGCCGTTAGGCCTCCTCGGCGGTCTCCTCCTCGGTGTCGCCGCCCTCGTCGGAAGCCTCGCCACGGAAGCCACCGGACTCGCGCTCGGCGCTCGCCCCCGGACGCGTCTCCTCGACGTCGCCGGCCATCTTCACGTCCTCGAGCACCGGACGGGACTCGGGGTCCACCTCGTCCGCGATCTTCACGGACAGGTAGCGCGTCACCTCGTCGAGGTTGCGCAGGTTGCGCTCCACCTCGGCCACCAGCTTCGAGTCACCCAGGAAGTGGGTATGCACGTAGATGGCGCGGGGCTGCTTGGCGATGGGGTAGAGCGTCTTCTTCTTGCCCCACACCGTGAAGCGAATCACCTTGCCACCCTCACGGCTGACGATGCCGCGGACGCGCTCCTTGATGCGGTCCACGTTGTCGTCGGTGAGGTCCGGCTTGACCAGGAAGATGGTCTCGTACTCACGAAGCCGCGCCGCGGCCTGTGTCTCAGCCATGTTTTCTCTCCCCTTGGGGTCGAGTGCCCTCCGGCCAATCCGGAGAGCGGGGAAACGGTCAGCCGACCCAGGGGGCCGTCCGCCGGGAACGAGAAAAAACCGCGCGCCCGTCACCTTCGCGCTTCGTCCCGTGCGGAACACGGGAAGATGGAAAAGAACATCCCCCACCACCCGGGGGCGGTAGGGAAGGGGCCTTCTACGGGGGGCCTCCCCCCAAGTCAAGGCGGGAGGCGGCCTGGTTGCCTGCCCGCTGGGGGAGGGCGGTGCCCAGGAGCCATCACATCCGGAGACCACCGCACTCAAGCCCTGGCGACACAGCGCCCGGGGCTCTCCCGGCGCCCGTTGCATCCACGGCCCATTTCCCGAGGTCTCCCATGGCTGTTTCCAAGCGTTCTTCCGGTTCCAAGCGGTCCTCTGCCTCCAAGTCCACGCGTCGCGCGAAGCCCGCCGTGGGCGCCGAGGCCCTGGGGCTGCAACTGCCCGCCGACGTTGGCCTGAAGCTGTCGGCGATCCGGCTCAACACGGTCGACTCCGCCAAGGATGAGGTACGCACGCTGGGGCTCCAGCGGGCACAGGTGGCGCCCAGCGTCGCCAACCTCTTCCAGTCCTCGCAGGTGCGCGCCCTCAACTTCACCCGAGGGGTGATCGCCAACTGGCGCGACGATTCGGAGGCCGAGCAAGAGTCCGAGCCGCTGATCCAGTGGGCCCACCAGGCTGGGCCCGAGCAGCGGCGGATGATGAGCCGCGCCTTCCGGCTGCAGGGCAAGGGGGCCCTGGTCATCCACAACATTGGAGGCATGCCCCAGGAGGACGCCCGCACCTTCATGAAGGACTACTTCGAGGCCGGCGGCGACCTGGACGACGTCGCCGAGTGGTTCCAGCGGGCCGGCCACGTCCTGCGGACCGAGCGCGCCCAGGCCCCGGGTGTCGAGTTCCTCGGCGCGATTGGCGACTGGTTCAAGGGCGCCGTGAAGACGGTGGGGGATGCGCTCTCGGCGGCGGGCAAGTCCCTGGGTGACGCCATCGGCAAGGTGGTCGACTGGACCACCGACAAGATCTCCGACTTCGTCGAGGGGCTCATCGCCGCTGGCCGCAAGGTGGCGGAGATCCTCACCGAGGCCGCCAAGAAGGGCGCCGCCACCGTGCGCAAGTTCGTCCGGGGCATCCTCGACGCGGGGCGCTCGCTCACCGAGGTGCTCGCCTGGGCCGCGAAGCAGGTGGCCAACACCGTCAAGGACGTGGTGGACGAGGTCATCAAGGCGGGCCGGCGGGTGGCGCAGATCGTCTCGGCGGTGGCCAACCAGGTCTCCTCGGTCATCCATGCCACCCTCAAGGCGCTCGTCCAGCTCGGCAGGCAGGTGCGGGAGATCGTCGACGCCGCGGTGAATCTGGCCGCCGGAGCCCTGGAGCAGATCTTCAAGGGGCTCCAGCTCGCCGGCAAGAAGCTGACCGAGGTCGTCCAAGGCATCGTCCACCTCGCTGGGCAGACGCTGAAGCGGATGGTGGAGGGCCTCTACAAGGTCTTCCGGACCGCCGCGGACATCGTGGTGGCCTTCATGAAGGACCAGCTCAGCACCATCCGCATGGTGCTGGAGGGGCTGCTGGCGGCGGGGCTCCAGCTGGGGCAGGCGGTGACCGACATCGTCACCCACGTGGCCGAGCAGTTCCGAAAGGGCTTCTTCCAGGGGCTCATCGCCCTGGGCAAGAGCCCCGTCCTCATCATGAAGGCGGCGCTGGAGACGGCCGGAGGGGTAGCGGGCCTGGCCTTCGCCACGCTGCTGGACGTGATCGGCGGGCACCGGGAGCTGACGGCCGAGGAGAAGCGGCAGGCTCGACGGGTGTACGGCGACGTCATCGAACTGAGCCGGGTGAAGGTCGCCGTCGCCTCGCTGCCCTCGGACCTCGTCAACCTGGTCAATGGGGGGCGGCCGTTCACGACGATGTACGTCATCAACTTCGCCTCGTCGGCGGAGATCGACATGAAGACGCTCATCCACGAGCTGGCGCACGTGTGGCAGGGCGTCACCTCGGGCCCGGTCTACATGGTCCAGGCCATCGAGGGGCAGCTCAGCAGCGAGGGCTACACGGTGACCGATGACATGCTCCGCGAGCGCGGCAATGACCTGAAGAAGTTCAACCGCGAGCAGCAGGCCGTCATCGCCGAGGAGTTCTGGTACGAGGAGTTCGGCCAGCACGAGGCGGCCTACCGCCGCCTGGAGAGCGTCGGCCTGGACGTGGAGCTGCTGCGGCCCTACGCCCAGCACTTCAAGGCCACTCGGCCCATCGTCAGCTTCCCCGTGCCGAAGCTGCCCATCCCGGCCATTCCGATCGCCAAGCTGCCGCGCCTGTCGCCCATCCGCGTCCCAGCCATGGAGGCGGCCCGCACGGCGCGGCGCCCCTCGGCGAAGCGGAAGACCCAGCGTCGGACGACGCGGCGCCAGGCGCGGTAACGCCCACGGCAGGAGAGGGGCTCAGGCCCGGCGGTTGAAGCGGTTCATCGCCGTGGCCAGCCCTTCGCGGGCCCAGACCTCCGCCATGTCCGAGGCCCGGCCGATGTGCTCCTCGAGCTGACGCCGCTCGCCGTCGTCGAAGTTGGAGAGCACGTAGCCCGCCACGCGCTCCTTGGCATTGGGCCCTTCCGGCTTGCCGATGCCGAAGCGCAGCCGGATGAAGCTGTCCGCGCCCAGGCTCTGCACCGAGCTCTTCAGCCCGTTGTGCCCGCCCGTGCCTCCGCCCGCCTTGAGCTGCAGCCGCCCGAAGGGCAGGTCCAGCTCGTCGTGGATGACGAGAATGTCCTCCACCGCCACCTTGTAGAAGCGCGCCGCCTCCGCCAGCGAGCGGCCCGACAGGTTCATGTACGTCTGCGGCTCCACGAAGAGGATGCGCTCGCTGCCCAGCGTGCCCTGGCCCACCCGCGCCTGGAACTTCTCCTGGTTCAGCTCCGCCCGCGCCCGCGACAGCAGCGCCTCCACCACCATGAACCCGATGTTGTGCCGGTGGCGCTCGTACTCGCGCCCGGGATTGCCCAGCCCGCAGATCAGCTTCATGCAAGGCTCCTAAAACAAACGGGGCCGGCCCCGAGAGGCCAGCCCCGCTCCGGATGAACCGGTGGAAGACTACTTCTTCGCCGGGGCCTTGGCCTGGCCCGCGGCCGCCTTGGCATCGCCCGCCTTGGCGTCGCCCGCCTTGGCCTCGCCCGCCTTGCCCGCCGCAGGAGCCGCAGCGCCCGCCGCCGGAGCTGCCGCCGCCGCAGCAGCCGCAGCAGCCGCCACGCCCGCGTCCTCGCGCTCGGGCGCGCTGAGCACCGCCAGCGTGTAGTTGACGTTCGTCTTCACCGACACGCCCTCGGGGAGCTTGATGTCGTTGATGTGGAGCGCCGTGGCGATCTTCAGGTGGGTGACGTCCGCCTCGATCTTCTCCGGGATGGCCTGCGGCAGCGCCCAGACCTCGAGCTCGCGGCGAGCCTGGGTGAGCAGACCGCCGTCGGCCACGCCGATGGCCTTGCCCGTGAGCACCAGCGGCACGTTCACCTTGACCTTCTCGTCGTCCTTCACCGCGATGAAGTCCGCGTGGAGGATCTCACGCGTCACCGGGTCCATCTGGAAGTCCTTCAGCAGCACCTGGTGCGAGGCGCCATCCAGCTTCAGGGTGATGAGGGTGTTGAGCTTGTGCGGGGTGTTGATGGACTGCCGCACGGACTTCGGCTCCACCGCGATGTGGACCGGCGCCTTCAGGTGCTTGCCGTACACCACCGCCGGGACCAGGCCCTGGCCACGCAGCTTGCGCGCCGCGCCCTTGCCCGCGCCTTCACGGCCCTTCACTTCCAGGGTGCTCTTGTCGACTGCCATGGGAATTCCTCGTTCAGGTACTGCGAGTGTCCGCCTGGCGGCCTGGCGCCCTCGGCATCCCGCCCCAATGGCGGGCCCCGAAGACGGCGCCTCTTCGAGGCCACCGGGTGGAGTGGGGTGGCACATGCCAGCGCGCGGGCGCGGAGTCAAGCCGCCCGCCAACCAGGCGCGTGCCTAGACGAACAGCGAGCTGAGCGAATCGGCTCGGTGAATGCGGGCGATCGCCTCGCCAAAGAGCCGCTCGGTGGTCAGCACCCGGATCTTCCCGTTCGCCTGCGCGGCGGGCGACAGGGGCACCGTGTCGGTGAACACCACCTCTTCCAGCACCGAGTCCTGGATGCGCTGGAGCGCCGGCCCGGAGAGGATGGGGTGGACCGCGTAGGCCACCACCCGGCGCGCGCCCTTGTCCATCAGCGCCGCGGCCGCCTGGGCCAGCGTGCCGGCGGTGTCGACCATGTCGTCCACCAGCACGGTGTCCTTGCCCTTCACGTCGCCGATGAGGTTCATCACCTCGGAGGCGTTGGCCCGCGGGCGCCGCTTGTCGATGATGGCCAGCCCCGTGTTGAGCCGCTTGGAGTAGGCGCGCGCGCGCTCGACACCGCCCGCGTCCGGCGAGACGATTACCAAGTCCTGCGTGTCCGGGAAGCGCTTGCGCAGATCCTCCAGGAACACCGGCGAGCCGTAGAGGTGATCCGAGGGGATGTTGAAGAAGCCCTGGATCTGCCCGGCGTGCATATCCATGGACACCACGCGCGTGGCCCCCGCCACCTCCAGCAGATCCGCGATCAGCTTGGCGGTGATGGGCGTGCGCGGGGCCACCTTCCGGTCCTGCCGCGCGTACCCGTAATAGGGGATGACCGCGTTGATCGAGCTGGCGCTCGCCCGCTTGAGCGCGTCGCAGAAGATCAGCAGCTCCATCAGGTGATCATTCGCCGGCGGGCACGTGGACTGGATGATGAAGACATCGTGCCCGCGCACGTTCTCGCCGATCTCGACCTGGATCTCTCCATCCGAGAACCGGCCCACCTGGGCTTTGCCCAGGGGACGCTTGAGGTAGTCGCAGATCCGATGGGCCAGCCCCGGGTTGGAGCTGCCCGTGAACACCTTGAAGTCGCGCGCGTGCTGCATGCGGGCGCTACTAGCGTGACCGCGCCCGCAAGGGAAGCGCCTTAGTCGGCCTCGGCGGCCATCAAGGTATTCGACATGACATGTCCGGTGGACATGTGTCGCTCGTACTCCGAGAGGATGACCCGCTCCATCTCGCTGCGCGTGTCCGCGTTCAGCGGGTGAGCGATGTCCTTGTAGGTACCGTCCTTGCGCTTCTTCGCCGGCATGGCGATGAAGAGCCCGGACGCACCATGGATAACCTTGAGATCGCGGATGACGAAACAGTGATCCAGGGTGATGGTCACGTAGGCTTTGAGCTTATCCTCTTCGACCGGAAACACCCTGACGTCGGTGATGTTCATGTGGCCCCCCACCAGAACCCGAAAGAACGGTGTTGGCGGGAAGCCTGGGTCAGAGCGACCCGAAAATGCAAGCCCCTAAGTCACAGGACGTCCTACGTCTGTCAGACGAGGTGGGGCCACTGCCGCAGCAAGTGGGCCAGAAACGCCAGGTGGTACACATTGATGACCGCGTAGATGAGGGCGCCGGCGCGGATGGCCAGGCGGCTGGCGCGCATTCCCCGGTGCAGGCACAGGAGCGTCATCCCCGCGTTGACGATGATGAGCTTGGCCACCATGAAGAGCAGCGGCGAGAACTCGTAGGCTGCCCGCATCAGCGGGTTGAGCTCCTCGGCCACGTCCATCTGCAGGAAAGTGAGCGTAAAGAGCCCATCCAGCAGGTTGAGTACCAGCAGGGCCACGGATGCTGGAGACATGTAGAAGGAACCCAGAACCGGCCAGAAACCCCGACGCTGCTGCTGTATCGTCGCCGCCACCCGTCGCCTCCCAGAAGAGCTGCCTGGGCGGACTCCTTTCAAGAGCCTTGCCAACCCCGGCGGGTGAGGCGACGAGGGCAGCCGGCCGGGCACCGCGGCGGGTCCTCAGAGGCGGATCAGGACGCACGCCGTCATTGACTCCGTGGGGAGCGTGACGGAGTATCCGCGCGCTTTCCGCCCCCGCGGCCAGAGACCCCTCCTTGCACCAATTCCCCAAAGATATCGGGTGGATAGAGGTCATCTGCGGATCGATGTTCTCCGGCAAGACGGAGGAGTTGATCCGCCGCGTGAAGCGCGCCGTCTACGGCAAGCAGCGCGTCCAGGTCTTCAAACCGAAGCTCGATGCGCGCTACGACGAGACGCAGGTGGTGAGCCACTCGCAGCTCAAGCTCACCTCCACTCCCATCGATCGGGCTGAAGAAATTTTCTACCACCTGTCGACTGATACACAGGTAGTCGGTATCGACGAGGTACAGTTTTTCGGTAAAGAGGTGGTGCAGGTGTGCGAGGCGCTGGCGGGTAAGGGCCTGCGTGTCATCTGCGCGGGGCTGGACCAGGACTACCAGGGGCGTCCCTTCGAGCCGATGCCGCAGTTGTTGGCGGTGGCCGAGTACGTGACGAAGGAGCTCGCCATCTGTGTGGTGTGCGGCAACCCGGCCAACCGCTCGCAGCGGCTGGTGTCCAGCGGGGAGCGGGTGGTGGTGGGGGCCTCGGAGTCCTATGAGGCGCGGTGCCGCAAGTGCCATGTGGCCGAGCCCACCGAGGCGACGCCTCCGCAGACGCTCAAGCTGTTCGACTGAAGACTCGAGGGAGCCGTCCCATGCGTGACACGCTGTATGCGAACGTCCCGTTCCGGCTGAACGAGCTGTCTCACCGGTATGGCCCGCAGGTACACCTGATAGGAAATCCGTTTCTCCTGTCGCAGCTGGCGACGCTGTGCGCCAAGGGCACGGTGCAGCCGCAGATCAACCGGCTGGTGGAGCTGCTCTACGCGGACCTGGTGAAGATGGTCATCAACGCGGAGTTCCCGCGGAAGATGGCCGCCCTGCCTACGCGCATGGTGGACTCGACGCCGCAGGGCATCTTCCAGGGCGAAGTGATTGACCCGAACACGCGCGTGGTGACGGTGAACATCGCCCGGGCGGGCACCCTGCCGTCGCAGGTGACGTATGACTTGATGAACGTGACGATGGATCCGGCGCTGGTGCGGCAGGACCACATCATCATGAGCCGGATGATCGACACGGAGCACACGGTGGTGGGCTCGAACATCGGCGGGGCGAAGATCGGCGGGGACGTGGATGACGCGTTCGTGCTGTTCCCGGATCCGATGGGCGCCACGGGCGGCAGCTTGTCGACGGCGATCTCGCTCTACAAGACGAAGGTGCCGGGCACGCCCCGGCGCATCCTCACGCTCAACCTCATCGTCACGCCGGAGTACCTGCGGCGGATGACGACGGAGCACCCGGACGTGACGATCTACGCGCTCCGGCTGGACCGAGGGCTGTCTCCGCCGGAGGTGTTCGGCACCGAGCCGGGCACGTTCTGGGACAAGGAGCGGGGCCTGGATGACCGGCAGTACATCGTCCCCGGTGGCGGCGGCTTCGGGGAGATCATGAACAACGCCTACGTGTAGAGGACGAGCCGTGGCTTTCTACGAGAACGAAGTCGGCATCTTCATCACCGAGGAGAAGGTCCAGGCGCGCGTGCGCGAGCTGGGGGCGGAGATCACCCGCGATTACCAGGGCAAGGACCTGACGCTGGTGTGCGTGCTGAAGGGCTCGACCTTCTTCGCGATGGACCTGGCGCGCTGCATCGACCTGCCGCTGACGATGGAGTTCCTCGGGGTGTCCTCGTACCAGGGCGGGACGGAGACGACGGGCGAGGTGCGCATCACCTCGGACGTGAGCAAGCCGATGGCGGGCAAGCACCTGCTCATCATCGAGGACATCATCGACACGGGCCTGACGATGAGCTTCCTGCTGGAGAACCTGCGGGCCCGGCACCCGGCGTCGCTGAAGGTGGCCTCGCTGCTGGAGAAGCCGGCGCGGGCCCGGACGAAGATCGACATCGACTACAAGGGCTTCGTCATCGACGACGTGTTCGTCGTGGGCTACGGGCTCGACTACGCGGAGAAGTACCGGAACCTGTCCTTCATCGGGCGGATGAAGGGCAAATAGGGCGGATGACCCGCTACACGGTTCTGTTCGAGCCCACCTTCCATCCGCGAGTCGAAGTGGAGGTGGCGTTCGCGCCGGAAGGGGAGTGGGTCCGAATCCAGACCGAGGGCCGCGAGGAGCGGGTACGGCTCTCTGTCGAGCAAGGCGTGCGCTTCCTGGAGGCCATGGAGGCCCTTGCCCCGGAGCACATCCTGGATGGCAGGGAAGGGGGCATCGATGGATGCACCTTCTCGTGCGCCGTTTCGCCCGAGTGGGGGAAGCGGCACACGTTCAGGGCCTGGTGCCCGGGGCCGGAGAAGTCACCCCAGCAGCACGCGTTCATCTCCCTGGTGCATCTGCTCGCGCTGGAGGTGACTCGGGAGCCGACGACGGCCGCGCTGCTCAAGCAGCTTCGCGGCTATTACGGCGGCTCCTGAGCGAGGCGAGGGGCTTCAGAACGCGGCGTCGAGCACCACGTCGTTCGCCGCGCCCACGCCCACCGCCACCTGGTAGGAGCTCACGCGACGCTCGAAGAAGTTCGTGAGCTCCTGCACATCCTGCAGGTCCATGAACGACAGCGAGTTCTTCACCCGGTAGATCGGCGACATCCCCAGCATCATCAGCCGCTGGTCCGCCACGTACTCCAGGTACTGCCGCATCTCCTGCACCGACAGGCCCGCCACGCCTCCGCTCAGTAGGTCCTGTGCGAACAACGTCTCGCACTCCACCGCCTCGCGCACCATCTCGATGACGTCCGCCTGCATCCGCGCATCGAACAGGTCCGGCTCTTCCTTCCGCGCGACCTTGATCGCCTCGAACGCGAACGCCATGTGCGCGCTCTCGTCCCGGAACACCCAGTTCGTCCCCGCCGCCAGCCCGTTCAGCAGTCCCTTGCTCCGCAGGAAGTACACGTACGCGAACGCCGCGAAGAAGAAGAGCCCCTCGATGCACCCCGCGAAGCAGATGAGGTTCAGCAGGAACCGCCGCCGATCCTCCTTCGTCTTCAGCTCCGTCAGGTCATTGATGGAGTCCATCCACTTCAGGCAGAAGCGCGCCTTGCGCTGGATCGACGGGATGTTGTCGATCGCCGCGAACGCCTTCGCCCGATCCGCCGGATCCGGCACGTACGTGTCCAGCAGCGTCAGGTAGAACTGCACGTGAAGCGCCTCCTCGTACAGCTGGCGCGACAGGTACATCCGCGCCTCCGGCGCGTTCACGTGCTTGTAGAGGTTCAACACCAGGTTGTTCCCCACGATCGAGTCACCCGTCGCGAAGAATGCCACCAGCCGGTGGATCAGGTGCCGCTCCGCCTCCGTCATCTTGCTGCGCAGGTCCACCAGATCCGTGGAGAAGTCCACCTCCTCCACCGTCCAGGTGTTCTTGATCGCGTTCCGGTACATCTCGAAGAACGCGGGGTAGGACATCGGGCGGAGCGTCAGGTTCATCCCTGGATCCAGCAGCATCGTCGGCTTCCTCTGTGACTCGGGTATCGCGTTGAAAGGGAGGGGAGGGGACCTACAGACCTACTGGCAGGCTTCGCACATCTCCGGGTTCTCCAGAGAGCACGCCACCGCCTCGGCCTCCGTGTACGTAGCCGCCGCAGGGGTCGCCGTCACCGCCGGCGTTGGAACTTGGGGAGCCGCCTGAGCCATCGGCATGTTCGGCGTCGCCGTGGCGCTCTCGCCCATCGTCGTACCCACCGTCGCCTTGGCGATCCGCGTCGCCGGGCGAGAGCGCATGTAGTACGTCGTCTTCAGCCCCTTCTGCCACGCGTAGAAGTACATCGAGGACAGCTTCCCGATGTTCGGCGCCTCCACGAACAGGTTCAGCGACTGGCTCTGATCGATGAACGCCCCGCGGTCGGCCGCCATGTCGATCAGCGAGCGCATCGGCAGCTCCCACGCCGTCCGGTAGATGGCCCTCAGCTCCGCCGGCAGCTCCGTGAGCTCCTGCACGCTGCCCTCCGACAGCTTCAGCCGCGAGCGCATCGACTCGTTCCACAGCCCCAGCGCCTGCAGCTCCCGCACCAGGTACTTGTTCACCTGCAGGAAGTCGCCCGACAGCGTCTCGCGCTTGAACAGGTTCGACACCTGCGGCTCGATGCACTCGTAGCAGCCCGCGATCGACGCGATCGTCGCCGTGGGAGCAATCGCGATCATCAGCGAGTTGCGCAGCCCCGTCTTCTTCACGCGATCACGCAGCGCATCCCACCGCGCCGTGTCCTCCGGCACCACGCCCCACGCGTCGAACTGCAGCTCGCCCCGCGCCGCCCGCGTCTCCGGGAACGCCAGGTGCGGACCGCTCTGCTCCGCCAGGTCGCACGAGGCGTTCATCGCCGCGTAGTAGATCTCCTCCGAGACCTTCTTCGACAGCGCCCGAGCCTCCGGCGCGTCGAACGGCAGCCGCAGCTGGAAGAACACGTCCTGCAGCCCCATCAGGCCCAGGCCCACCGGACGCCAGCGCCGGTTGGACTCCGCCGCCGTCGAGATGGGGTAGTAGTTCAGGTCGATCACCCGGTCGAGCTGCCGGATCGCCAGCGCCACGTTCGCCCGCAGCCGGTCGAAGTCGAACTTCCCGTCCGCCACCATCCGACCCAGGTTCAGCGAGCCCAGGTTGCACACCGCCGTCTCCGAGGCGTTCGTCACCTCGAGGATCTCCGTGCAGAGGTTCGACAGGTGGATGACGTTGCCGTCCTTCGACGTCTGGTTGCTCTTGCGGTTGCTGATGTCCTTGAAGGTCATCCAGCCGTTGCCCGTCTGCGCCAGCGTCTTCATCATCCGCGCATACAGGTCGCGCGCCTTCACCTTGCGCAGCGCCAGCCCCTTCGCCTCCGCCTCCGCGTACGCCCGCTCGAACGCCTCGCCGTACAGGTCCGTCAGGTGTGGCACCGACTTCGGATCGAACAGCGACCACTCGCCGTCCGCCTCCACCCGCCGCATGAACAGGTCCGGCACCCAGTTGGCCAGGTTCAGGTTGTGCGTGCGCCGCGCCTCGTCACCCGTGTTGTCCCGCAGCTCGAGGAAGTCCTCGATGTCCGCGTGCCACGTCTCCAGGTACACGCAGCACGCGCCCTTGCGCTTGCCGCCCTGGTTCACCGCCGCCACCGACGCGTCCAGCGTCTTCAGCCACGGGACGATGCCGTTCGAGTGCCCGTTCGTGGACCGGATCAGCGAGCCGCGCGCCCGCACCCGGTGGTACGCCACGCCGATGCCGCCCGAGAACTTCGAGAGCATCGCCACGTCCGTGTACTTCTTGTAGATGGCCTCCAGGTCGTCCGTCGGCGAGTCCAGCAGGAAGCAGCTCGAGAGCTGCTCGTGCCGCGTGCCCGCGTTGAACAGCGTGGGTGAGCTGGGCAGGTACTCCAGCGAGCTGAACAGCCGGTACAGCTCGATGGCGTCCTTCGCCGAATCCGTCAGCGCGCAGGCCACGCGCAGGAAGAAGTCCTGCGGCGTCTCGATGACCTCGCGCGTCTGCGGGTTCTTCAGCAGGTAGCGGTCGTACACCGTGCGCAGGCCGAAGTACTCGAACAGGTCGTTGCGCGACGGGTCGATCGCCGCGTTGAGCTTGCGCGCGTTGGTCTGCACGAACTGCAGCAACCGGTCCGCGATCAGCCCGTGCTTGTGCCCCGCCGCCACCGACTGCGAGAAGGAGTGGATCTCCTGGTTGCTGACCTCCTTCTGCATGTACGTGGCCAGCAGTCGCGCCGACAGCTTCGCGTACTCGGGCTCCTCGACGATGAGCGCCGCCGCCGTCTGGATGGACAGCCGGTCCAGCTCCTTCGTCGTCGCCCCGTCGTACAGCCCGCTGATGGTCTTCGTGGCCACCCGCAGCGAGTCCACCCGCGTCAGCCCCGCACAGCAGCGGCCCACGGCCCGGACGATCTTGTTCAGGTCCACCGGCTCCGCGCTGCCGTTGCGCTTGCGCACCCGCATCATGGTGGGCGCCAGCTCGTTGGCCGGCGTCTGCGGCGCTTCGGTCGTCATGGAGGGAGGCAGGGTGGGAGAAGCGGGCTTCGCGGGGATTTCGACGGTCACGAGAGGCACACTCCACGGCGATACGGCGTTGAGGCAGACCCCTCCCGTCCGGAGACCTGGGGGGGCTCGCCGCATCGCGTTAGTTTGGTTTTGGGAATCCGGCCGGGCCCCTGGCTGCGGGTGGGGGTTGCCGGCGGCGGGGCACAACGTATGGGGGGGACCTGACCATGTCAACGCGAGATCTTGGGTCTACTTGGGCCCAGAGCTTGCAATCTATGATCACAATCGGACGCTCCAAACGGTGCGATTGCGCACCGCGCCGAGGCCCCAGCAAGCGGCGTTCCGGACCCACCTGGTGAGGCGCTTTCCGGACCCTTCTTGAAGTGTCGGATATCGACGGTTTTGTGCGGGGGTCGGACCCCTACTTGGCGTGTTGAGTGCCGACCATTTCCGGCCTGGGAGGTCAGGTGCTCGATTCCGCCTTGGGTGTGATTGTTAAATATCGTTGAAATGGAAGAAAATCTCCCCAACGGGAGCGCACTGAATGTGGCAGCGAGCAGTCGAGGACACCGGGTTGGAGCAGGAAACGCCGTCCACTCGCCCGTCGTCCGCCGCCCCCTCGGACCGCATGCAGCTGGAGGCCAGCCGGCGGCTGATGGATGTGCTCACGCAGGTACACGTCGAGCTCGTCACCCGCGGCAACCATCGCGCCCTCTTCGAGCGGCTGCTGACGCTCATGCTCGAAGAGACTCGGAGCGAGTACGGCTTCATCGGAGAGGTTCTCCGCTCCCCGGAAGGTGCGCCGTACCTGCGGACCTATGCCATCACCAACATCGCCTGGACCGACGAGCTGCGTGCGCAGTACGCGATGAACGCCTCGCGAGGCATGGAGTTCCGCAACCTGCAGTCGCTCTTCGGCACGGTGATGACGTCGGGGCAGCCCGTGCTCGCCAACGCGCCCACCTCCCACCCGCGCGCCAGCGGCGTGCCGTCGGGCCACCCTCCGCTCCGAGCCTTCCTCGGAGTGCCGTTCAAGGTTCACGGCGAGCTGGTGGGCATGGTGGGCATGGCCAACCGCCCAGGGGGCTATGCCGAGGACCTCATTGAGTTCCTGCAGCCGCTGCTCACCACCTGCGGCATCATCACCCACGCATGGCGCAGCGAGCAGAGCGTGAAGGAGCGCGCCCGCGAGCTCCAGGCGAAGAACGAAGAGCTGGGCCGGGCGCTCCAGCAGCTGCGTGACACCCAGAAGCAGCTCGTCATCCAGGAGAAGATGGCCGCGCTGGGGTCGCTCACCGCCGGCATCGCCCATGAGCTGAAGAATCCCCTCCACTTCATCAACAGCTTCGCGGGGCTGTCCGAGGAGTTCACGGCGGAGCTGGCCAGGAGCGTGGATTCACATCGCTCCCGGCTGGCGCCGGAGGCTTCCGAGGGGATGGGCACGGTGCTCGGGCAGCTCCAGCAGAGCATGGCGAAGGTCCGGGAGCATGGCCACCGCGCCACTCAGATCATCAATGGGATGTTGATGCACTCGTGGGGCTCGTCCGAGCCCCGGGTGGCCGTCAGCCTCAACACCGTGCTCCGGGAAAGCCTCCAGCTGGCCTTCAGCGGGTTTCGCGCCAAGGTGCCGGAGTTCGAGCTGGGCCTTCAGGAGGACTACGACCCCGAAGTGGGCGAGGTGGAGGTGGTGGCCCTGGAGCTCAGCCGCGTCTTCATCAACGTGGTGGACAACGCGTGCTACGCCCTGCACGAGAAGAAGAAGGGGGCGAAGGACGGGTTCTCTCCGCGCCTGGAGGTGAGGACCCAGGCTCGCGGCGAGTGGGTGGAGATCCGGCTCCGGGACAATGGGACCGGCATCCCCCACGTCCGTCTCGGCAAGGTGTTCGAGCCCTTCTTCACCACCAAGCCGGCCGGAGAGGGCAGTGGCCTGGGGCTGTCGCTCAGCCACAACATCATCGTGGGCCACCACCAGGGCCGGCTTCGTGTGGAGTCGGTCGAGGGTGAGTTCTCCGAGCTGATCATCGAGCTGCCCAAGCGCGCCCCGGAGGGGTGAGGCGTCAGGGAGGGCCGCCTGCATCCCTGCCGGTCGCATCGAGCTCCGGCGGCCGGGCCTGGGTGTCGCTGTCGGTGATGACGGCGCCTGGCGCCGGGGGGGCCGCTGGGGGCGTCTCGGCGGGGGGCTCCACTGTCTCCTTCGCCCGGGGCGCGCTCAGGGTATGCACGGCCTCGGCAAGGGCCTGGTCCAGCGCCTGGGTGGGGGCGCCCACCTTGCTCAACATCTGCGTGGCGCTGCGCGAGTGCCGGTTGTCGCCCTCGGAGGCCAGTTTCAGCTGGGTCATCGCCTCGGTGATCAGCTTGCGCGCCTCGTCCAGCTTCTGGCGAGCCTGGTAGTAGGCCACCTCTGCCAGCATCCCCTTGAGCCGGGTGCGCTGCTCCTCGCTCAGCCCCGCCAGCCGTTCCGCCCGTCGCAGGTAGTACACGCCTCGCTCCACCGCCTGCGGCTCGTCCGAGGCGATGCGCGGCTTGGCCAGCGTCTCCAGCACCGGGAAGAGGGCCCGGTCCAGCTCGTCCCGCTCGGTGAATTGCTCGGCGAGCAGGTTCGTCACCGTCTGCCCCTCCAGGGGGATGGGGGCGTAGGTGTCCGCCATCCGCGCATCGCCCGGCTGGTAGGGCACCGCCCCCCACGGCAGCATCCGCCCCTTCATCACCACCAGCTGGCCGTCGTACAGCTCCAGCGTGAAAGTGCGCGCGTTGAGCTTGGCCAGCAGGAAGGCCACCGCCCCCGCCATCCCCAGCACCAGCAGCGTCACCAGCACCCGCGTGAAGGCGCGCTGCACGCGGTAGCCAAAGCTCCCTCGAGGCGTCTCGTTCATGTCGCCTGCCCTCCGATCGTCCTGCCGCCCACCCCTGTCTCCAGGTGTGGCGCTTTCCTTGGGACTCTGCTCCTGACAGCTATACTCCACCCGCCAACCCACCCATGCATCCCACATTCCGCCGCCTGGGGCCCACTGAACTGCTGCCCCGGTACATCTTCGCGGAGAGCCTCATCGCCCGTCGCCGGGTGCTGGAGGTGGACGCAGTGGCTTCTACCGGCGGCGAGAGCGCGCGATTCCTCCTCGAGCGCGGCGCCCGCGTCGTGGTGGCCTGCGACTCCGATGTCGCCGCCGTCGAGGCCGCCCAGAAGGCCCATGGCGGCCCCAGCCTGCGCTTCCGCGCCAACGTCTATGACGACCTGGAGCCGGGCAGCTTCGATCTGGTGCTGATCGCCGACCTGGCTCCCTATGTGCGCGCCCCGGAGCTGCTCGCCGAGCTGGCGAAGCTGGTCGCGAAGCAGGGCTACCTCATTGGGGGCTTGCGCAACGTGGGCGGGCTGGCCCTGTGGCAGCTCATGGAGGTGGAGGAGGGGGTGCCGCCCACGTACGGGCAGCTGCTGGATGCGCTCTCGCCCCACTTTCCCCATGTGGAGGTGGCCACCCAGAGCCCACTGCTGGGGTACCAACTCGCCTTCGAGCGGGGCGAGGGGCTCCAGGTGGATGGCTCGCTCATCCGCGGCGGCGAGGCGGCCTACTTCATGGTAGTGGCCGGGCAGGAGCCGGCGCGCAGTGTCGACCCGACGTGGGTGCAGTTGCCGCCCGAGCCGCTCGCGTTCACTCGGGGACGGCTGGAGGAGGTGGCCCAGCGCGCCAAGGGCTGGGAGGAGCGCACCGCCAAGCAGAAGGAGGTCGCCTCCAAGCTGCGCGCGGAGCTGTCCGACCGCGAGGCGGAGGTGGCCTCCCTCAAGCCGGCGCTGGACATCGCCCGCGAGGACGTGGCCCGGCTGACGGCACAGCTCGAGCAGGCGCGGGGGACTCCCGAGGCCACGCGCGAGCGGGATGAGCTGTCGGCGAAGCTGCGCCGCCGCGAGCTGGAGCTGCAGGTGGCCCAGGAGCGGCTCACGGATGCCGAGCGGCGCCTGACGCAGCAGCGCCTGGAGATGGAGGGCGTGCAGCGCCTGCAGACCGAGGCCAGCGTACAGGTGCTGGCCTCGCAGGAAGCCCAGCGGCTGGAGCGGGCCCGTCGCGAGGAGACGGCCGCCGCGCTGGATGAGACGCGGGAGCGGTTGACCCAGGCCTACACCCAGGTGCGGGAGCTGCAGGACGAGCTGTCGAACCTGCGCATCGCCCGGGAGAAGGATCGGCTCGCGGCGGACCGGGCCCAGGAGCAGGTCGAGGACCGCCGGCGGCATGCGGAGGCGGCGCGAGAGCGGGAGCTGCGCATCGCCGAGCAGTACTCGCAGGCGCTCGCCGCGGTGGAGCACCTCAAGGCGGACCTGGCCAAGGCCACCGAGGCCGCGAAGGTCTCCGAGGATTCCCTCCTTATAAAGGAGGCGGAGCTGGCGCGGACGGCGCGCGGGCTCGAGGAGGGCCGGCAGCGGGTGGTGACCGCCGAGGCCGGGCGGCAGGAGGCCGAGGAGCGCCTGGCCTCGCGAGAGGCGGAGGTTCGGGGGCTGGAGACGGAGCTGGCGGCGGCACGCGCGGCCACCGCCCGGCTGACGGCCGAACTGGAGGCGCTGAATCGCGACGAGGCGACCGCTCGCGAGACGGGGGAGAAGCTCGAAGAGTCCCTCCAGGCGGCACGCGCGCGGATGGCGGACCTGGAGGAGGATCGCGAGAAGGCCTCGGCGACGTTCGCGCAGGCGCTCGATGCGGAGCGGGAGCTCGCGGAGCAGCGGCTCACCCAGACCACGGAGGAGGGGCGGCGTCGGGCGGAGGAGCTTTCGACGCAGCTCGCCCGGGAGACGGCGGCGCGTGAGGCGTTGGAGCTGCAGGTCCAGGAGCTCCAGGCCCGGATTCAGACCGAGTCCACGGCGCGAACGGATGTGGCGCTCACCCTGGCTCGGGCCGAGCAGCAGGGCCAGGAGCTGACAGCGGCGCGCGAGGCGCTGCTGCGGCAGGTGGCGGAGGGCGAGGCGGCGCTTCAGTCCACCCTGGAGAAGCTGGAGGCGGAGCAGGGGCGGCGGGGCGCGCTGGAGCAGGAGCTGGCCGAGCAGCGCACTCGGTTCGAGGCTGAAGCCCGGCGGCGCGGCGAGCTGGAGCAGGAACTGGCCGAGCAGCGCGCGCAGTTCGAGGCTGAAGCCCGGCGGCGCGGTGTGCTGGAGCAGGAGCTGGCCGGACTGCAGGCCGTGGTCGAGGCCGAGCAGCAACGCAGCAGCGACATGCTGCAGGAGCTGACCGGGCTTCGGGCGGAGCTGGAGGCTGGACAGCAGAAGCGGGGAGAGCTGGATCAGGAGCTGGTCGGGCTCCGGGCCCAATTGGAGGCCGAGCGCCACGCGCGCTCCGAGGCGGATGCGGCGACGGCCCGGACGGGCGATGTGCTCGAGACGGAGCGGCAGGAGCGCACCCGGCTCGATGCGGAGCTGGTGGAGCTGCGCGCGGTGCTGGAGTCCGAGCGCGGCGAGCGTGCCCTCTCGGGCGATGCGCTGGCCCGGCTGCGGACGGAGCTGGAAGGTGACCAGCGGCAGAGGGCCGAGGTCGAGGCGCAGCTGGCCCAGACTCGGACCGAGCTGGGCTCGGAGCAGCAGGAGCGTGCTCGGCTCGCGGAGCAGCTGACCCAGACACGGGCGGAGCGCGACTCGGAGCAGCAGGCGCGGGCCCAGCTCACGGAACAGCTGACTCGGACGCAGGCGGAGCACGACTCGACGCGGCAGGAGCGGACTCGGCTCGAGGAGCAGCTGGCCCAGTCGCGGGCGGAGCGGGACACCGAGCAGCAGCAGCGCGCTCGTTCGGATGCCGCGCTGGAGCAGCTCCAGGCGGCGCTCACGGCGGAGCAGGACCGGCGCGCCCAGGTCGACGCGATGCTGGAGCAGCTCCGGGGAGGTTTCTCCGAGGAGCAGGCCCGCCACACCCAGACTGATGAGGCCCTGGCGAAGGCCCGCCAGCAGCTCGCCGCGGAGCAGGAGGCGCGCGCCCGGCTGGAAGAGGAACTCGCGGCGGCGCGGACCCGGCTCGAGTCGGAGCAGAGCGGGCGTTCGCAGGATGTGGAGGCCCTCTCCGCCACCGAGACCGCGCTCACCACGGAGCGGCAGCGGCGCGTCGAAGCGGACGAGTTGCTCACCCGCCTCCGATCTGAATTCGCGGCGGAGCAGGAGCAGCGCTCCCAGGCCGAGGCCGCCCTTTCCCAGTCCCAGGCCGAGCTCGACTCGGGGTTCCAAGAGCGGCGGCGGCTGGACACTGTCCTCGAAGAGGTTCGGGCGGAGCTGGGCTCCGAGCGCGAGGCACGTACACGGCTCGACGAGTCCCTGGCCACGGTCCGCGCCGAGCTCACGGCCGAGCGGCAGGGGCGGACCGAGGGTGAGGCGGGGCTCGCGGAGCTTCGCGCGGCGCTGGAGGCCGAGCGGAAGGAGCGCGAGGCGGTGGAGTCCGCCCTGGCCCAGGCTCAGGAGACGCTGGACACCGAGCAGCAGGGGCGCGAGCAGATCGCCTCGTTGCTCTCGGAGGCTCGGGGGGACTGGAACTCCGAGCGCGAGACGAGCGCCACGCTGCGCGCCGAGCTGGAGGCCGCGAGAGCGGAGGCCGCGGAGCGAGAGCGCTCGTGGACCGAGCGCCTGGAGGCCACGCGGCGCGAGCTGGAGGCGCTCAACGCGCGGCTGACGGAGCAGCGCGCCGAGGCCGAGCAGTTGAGGTCCCTGGTCGAGCGGGAGCGCGGCGCGAATACCGAGGGCCTCGCGGTGGCGGAGGCTCGCGAGAAGGAGCTTCGCGCGACGTTGAACCAGCTGGAGACCGAGCGGGCCCTGGCACAGGGCTCGGCCCAGGAGCAGCAGGCCACGGTGGAGGCGCAGCGCGCCCGGGTGGCCGCTCTGGAGCAGTCGCTGGCGGAGGCGGAGCAGCGCACCCGGCAACTCACCGCGCGGATGGAGGAGGCCGACGCGGCGCGGGAGCAGGAGCAGGCCCAGGTGCGCGAGCGCGAGAGTGCCTGGGAGACCGAACGGCAGGCCCTGCGCGCCGAGCTGGCCCAGTTCGAAGCGACCCGTGGCGAGCTCATGCGGGTAGGTTCGGAGCTGCAGCGCGCGCACCAGATGCTCCAGGATCGAGACTTCCACGTCGCACGGCTCGACACCGAGCTGAGCGACGCCCGTGCTCGCCTCATCGCCGAGCACGAGCAGGTGGAGTTGCTGGGAGTCCAGCTCGAGTCGGCGCGGCGCTTCGCCGGTCGGGCCTCGACAGCAGAGGCCTCCCTGGAAGCCGAGCGTGCCGCGCTGGAGACCGCCCGCGCCGAGCTTGCCCGGGCCAACGAGTCCCTGCGGACGGAGCAGGAGCGCATCACCCGCGTCGAGGCGGAGCGCGCGACCTTGAACTCCGAGCGCGAGCGGATGCAGACGGACCTGACCGTCGCCAAGGCGGCCCGGGTGCGGCTGGAGGGGCGGGTGGCGGCGCTGGAGGCGGCGGCCGCGGACGCCGCGCGGCTCCTCGATGCCGAGCGCTCCGAGCGCAACCGCCAGACGCAGGTGGCGGGGGAGGCGCAGGAGACGATCCTGCGGCGCGAGAAGGAAGCCGCGGAGGTGTTGCAGGCCATCCGGCAGCGCGAGAAGGAGGCCACCGAGGGCGCGCAGGAGGCCCAGCGGCGCGAGAAGGAATCCGCCGAGGCCGCGCAGGAGGCTCAGCGGCGCGAGAAGGAGGCCGCCGAGCGGCTCGCCACGCTCCAGAGGGAGCTGCCCTTGTTGCGCGAGCAGGCGGAGAGCCTGGGCGCCGAGAAGCAGATCCTCCTGGAGGATCAGTCTCGGCTGGAAACCCGGATCCGAGAGCTCACGTCCCGGCTGGAGGCGAGCGAGTCGGAGAAGCCACCCACCGTCGATCCCGGAGTGGTCGCGGAGCTGGAGCGGCTCAAGGAGCGCGCCGAGGCCCACGAGGCCGAGCTGAAGGAACTCCAAGCGCGTCTCGATCAGGCCAAGGAGCAGGAGGAGAGCCTGCGAGCCACCCTGGCCGAGCGCGAGGAGAAGCTCGAGGAGGCCCAGCAGCGCCTGGTGACGTATGACCAGGAACTGGCGGCCCTGCGACGTGCCGCCAAGGCGAGCGCGCCCGCTGCACCGCCCGCCACCCCCCGCGCGGCGCCAGGGGCCACCGGTGCCGAGGCGCCTCGGCGTCCGGCCACCCTCCCGCCGACTCCGGCCAAGACGGGGAGCCGGACCCCTGTTCCCGTCGCGGGGACTCCGCCCGTGCGCCGGCCGGGACCTGGAACGGGAACCCCTGGAGCAGGCGCGGGAGCCCCTCCGGTCCTCGTTCCCAACGCGGGCGCGCCGCCAGTGCTCACGCCCGCCCCCACGGGCTCCGCTCGCCCTGCCACTCCCGCTCCCGGAGTGCCCCGGCGTCCGGCCAGCGCCCTGCCCGCGGTGGGCGCTCCTGTGCCGCCCTCCAAGGTGGACGGGCAGGAATGAGCCCTCGTCGCTAGGATGAAGGCCGTGGCGGAACGCGAACGCATCTTCAAGTACCACGGGCTCGGCAACGACTTCGTCGTGCTCGACCGGCGCCAGTCGGGCGTGGACATCGACGCCGAGACGTCTCGGTGGATGTGCGACCGGCGGCGGGGCATTGGCGCGGATGGAGTCCTGGCGCTCCTCCCCTCGACGGCCGGGCTGGCGCGGATGGTGGTCCACAACTCCGACGGCAGCATCGCGGAGATGTGCGGCAACGGCCTGCGCTGTGCGGTGAAGTACCTCGTGGACCACGCCGGAGGCCGGCCCGAGCGCATCCTCGTGGAGACAGGCGCGGGAGTCCTCGCCTGCGTCCCCACCTACGACGCGCACGGCGCCGCCGAGGTGGACGTGTCCATGGGGCCCGCGCGCCTCGTGGCCTCCAACCTGCCCTCGGGGGCCACGGGCCAGCCGTTCCTCCAGGCCTCGGTGCCGGGCCACTCCGGCCTGCACGGCACGGCGGTGAGCATGGGCAACCCGCACCTCGTCCTGCTGGACCGTCCGCTGGACGAGGCCGAGCGCCTGGGGCCGACCCTGGAGCGCCACCCCTCCTTCCCGGACCGGACCAACGTGGAGTTCGTCCGCGTGGACCCGGATGGCCTCACCGTCGTGGTGTGGGAGCGGGGCTGCGGGCTGACCCAGGCGTGTGGGACAGGGGCCTGCGCCTCGGCGACGGCGGCGGTGCTGGCCAAACGGCTCCCGGCGGATGCCTGGCTGCGAGTCACCCTGCCGGGTGGGGACCTGCAGATTCGCGTGCCTGCCGACCTGTCCGACATCCGCCTCCGAGGCCCGGCGACCTTCGTCTTCGAAGGCGTTGTCGCGCTTCCAGCGGGCCGGTAACCTTCCGATTCCCTCGTACCCCGAGTCCCTCCGAGCCGTGGCCGGCACCATCCTCCTCGTCGATGACGATCGCTTCTTCCGAGAGTTCGCCACCGACATGCTCTCGCGCCGGGGCTACCGCGTCGTCGCGGCGGCGGACGCCCAGCAGGCGCTCAAGGAGACGGCCCTCACCCGGTTCGAGCTCGTCCTCACGGACGTGATGATGCCGGGGCTGGACGGCTTCGAGCTCACGGCGCGGCTGCGCGAGAGGGATCCGGACCAGGAGGTCATCCTCATCAGCGCCCGGCCGGACGTGAAGGGCTCGGAGATGGCCCTGCGTGCGGGGGCGGCCGACTGCCTCACCAAGCCCATCGAGGAGGCGGACCTCTTCCTGGCGGTGGACCGGGCGCTGCAGCGCGTGGCCCTGCGCAGCGAGCGCGCCCAACTGCGCGACGAGAACCTCGAGTTCGCCCGCTACCAGAACCTCCACCGCCGCTGCCTGGAGTTCCTCGCCTACCCGGACCTGGAGGGACTGCAGGAGCGCGTCATCGCGGACCTGGCCGCCGTGTGCGACGCGCAGAGCGCAGCGCTCTGGGTGGTGGATGACCGCAACGAGCTGGTGCTGCGCGCCTACCGGGGACTGCTGGACCGGCAGTTCCTCGTGGAGAAGATGCGCCCCGATGGCGCGCTGGCCGTGCGCCTGCGCGAGGCCGCTCCGTGGCTCTCGCGCGAGGAGCGCTCGCCGGTGCTGTACGTACCGCTGGTGGCCGCCGGCGAGCTGATGGGGCTGGCGCAGCTCTCGGACCCGCTCGGCGGCGAGTTCCAGCCGGAGCACGTGCGCCAGGCGCGGATCATCGGCGACTTCGCGGCGGTGGGCGTGAAGAACGGCCGGCGGATGATGGCGCTCCAGCGCCTGGGCCTGAGGGACCGGGAGACGGCCGCCTACAACCTCAGCTACTTCACCGACTACGCCTCCAAGGAGATCTACAAGGCGCGGCGCTACGGGCGCACGTTCTCGCTGCTCACGTTCTCCATCGACAACCTGCCGCTGGTGCGGGTGCGGCTGGGCGCGGCGGACGCCAAGAAGGCGGTGCGAGGAATCATCCGGGCGCTGTCGCGGATCATCCGCGACTCGGACGTCATCGCGAAGGCGAGCGACCAGGAGTTCTACCTGTTGTTGCCGGAGACGGACTTCTTCGGCGCGCTGATGTTCGTGCGCCGGGCGGTGTCGGCGCTGCGCGAGGAGCCGGACGTTCAGGAGGTGGAGAGCAAGCTGCCGCTGGCGCTGGTGGGCGGGGCGAGCACCTTCCCCAAGGACGGCGAGGACTTCGACGAGCTGGTACACCGCTGCCGGCGGCGCATGGACGAGCGGCGCGCCTCGCTGCAGCGCCGGCTGCTGTTGGATGGGCTGCCCTTCTGGGACGAGGTGGAGCTGCTGCTGGGCAGCCCCACCAGCCCCAAGCTGCCCTCGGACGATCGGGCCGAGCCCTCGCGCCGGGGCAAGGTGTCGGACGTGCTCTTCGACGAGCTGCAGTCGGAGATCGCCCGGGAGCTGATGCGGGACCCAGGCTCGCGCGGCCTGCTGTACGTGGGTGGGCCGGAGATCCGCGCGGACCTGCCCATCGCCTCGGGGCTGGAGTCGGCGCCGCCGGAGCTGTCCTCTCGCATCTACCTGCTGGGACGCCGCGTGGATATGGAGTCGCACCCCGCGCTCACCCCCGTGTTCCTGGAGGGAGACGAGCGGGTGGCTCGGCACGAGTTCCTGTTCTGGCTCTCGGAGCACGCCTCCTACGCGCTGATTCAGCGTCGTGGGAAGGGGGCGACGTGGGGCTTCCACTCCTCGGACACCGCCGTGGTGGACGGGCTCATCACCAAGCTGCAGTCGGAGTACGATCTACAGCCGTACTAGAGAGCGCGCGCCGTGGCCCCCTCCCGGAAGATCCTCATCGCAGATCCCGACCTGGAGGCGGTCCGGGTTCTCACGCGCGCGCTGCGCCAGCGTGGGTACCAGGTGCATTACGCGCCGGATGGCTCGCGGGCGCTGGAGATCTGCGTGCTGCGCCACCCGGACCTGGCGCTGTTCGACGAGGGCTGCAAGCTGCTGGAGGCGCGCACCTTCATCCAGATCCTCCGCACCAACCCGCGCACCGAGGACATCCCGGTGGTGCTGACCACGACCAGCCTGGACGTAGACCGGCTGCGAGGCATGCGGCTGGCGGCGCACCTCAAGAAGCCCTTCAACCTGGATGAGGTGCTCGGGCGCATCGAGCACATCTTCCGCCGCAGCGAGGCGGCCAGGGACCTCAAGAACGACGCGCAGGAGATCGAAGGCTCGCTGAGCCAGCTGGGCATCCCGGATCTGATGCAGATCCTCGGGATGAACAAGCGCAGCGGGAAGCTGAGCCTGGAGCGCGGCAGCGAGCGCGGAGAGATCCTCGTCGGCGACGGCCGTCCAGTGAACGCGCGCCTGGGCCGGGTGGAGGGCGAGAAGGCCCTGTTCCGGCTGCTGTCGTGGACGGAGGGCTCGTTCACCTTCGCGCCGGGCGGTAGCTCCGCGCGTCCCCGCATCAACCGGGGCATGGACGACGCGCTGCTGGAGGGCATGCGGCAGGCGGACGAGGTGAACCGGCTGCAGCCCTCGCTGCCGGCGCGCACCACGCGGCTGATGATCGCCCCGGACGCGGACCTGCCGCAGGACCAGCACCCGGTGACGGCGCAGGTGGTGGACCTGCTGCGCCAGCCGCGCTCGCTGGGCGAGGTGCTGGACCTGGCGCCCGCCACGGACCTGGAGGTGCTGGGCGTCCTCACCACGCTGATGCAGAAGGGCGTAGCGCGGGTGGCCGAAGGGGAGGAGGAGGGGAGCGGCCCGCTGCTGGGGCCCGCGGAGCTGCACGCGCTGCGCAGCCGGGTGCTCCGGGGCAAGGCACCGTTGAAGGTGGTGACGGCCAAGGTGTTCATCTGCGGCAACGGCCCGTCCGCGGCGCGGAGGCTGTTCGCGCGGCTGCCGGGGCTGGTGGCGGCGTCGGCCGAGCCCTCGGCGGTGAAGAGCGGCTTTGGCACGCTGGGGCACATGGAGCTGAGCGAGGTGCTGCACCTGGACTTCTGCGTGCTGCCACCCGCGGAGGCGGCCCGGCCGCTTTGGCGCCCCTTCAGCGCGGGCGCGGTGGGGGCGCTGCTGATGGACAGCTCGGAGGCAGCCGTCCGGTTGGCCAGCTTCCTGGCGTGGGAGATCCGGGTGCCGGTCGTGGTGGTGGGCGACGCGGTGCCCGCGCCGTTGCAGGGCGCTCCGGCCGGGGCGATGGCGCTGGGCGAGGACTTGCCCGAGGCGCTCAAGACGTTGCTCATCCAGAGCCTCCACCCGGTCCCCGTGGTGCCGGGGGTTCCGTCGCAGGAACCGCGTGCCGTGTCCTCCGGGTGAGCGGGGCACCGGGCATTCCGTCGTCGTTGTACTCAGACTCAGGGTGATCTGCTCTAGGACGTTGGGTGGCGTGACGGGGGTAGTAGAATCTGGTGAGTTGGGTGGCTGCGAGGAGACGACATGCCGAAGGTCACCATCGAGGTGCCGGAAGGTTTCGAGGAGGTCGTCCGATTCCTGGAGCTCACGCTCCAGCGCGCGGCCCTGGGGATGGACGGCACCAAGGGGGACCTCGCGGCGTTCGACGCGGTCTGGCAGGCGCTGCACTCCGACATCGATACGGCGGAGCGCCAGGTAGCCGAGCGCTATCTACACGTGGTGGAGCCCGAGGACCCCTGAGTCCAGCGCCCGGAAGAAGCGGGCCACCTTGTCCTCATCCAGCGCGCCGTTCGTCCGCAGCCCGGAGCAGATGTCCACGCCGAACGGGCCTACCTGTCGCACGGCTTCCACCACGTTCTCCGGGCGCAGGCCTCCGGCGAGGAACACGGGCACGGGAGAGCGCTCGCGGATGCGCCGGCTCACCTCCCAGTCGTGGACCCGGCCGGTGCCGCCCAGCTCCTTGACGGCCAGGGTGGGGTTGCCGCTGTCGAGCAGCAGCGCATCCACCTCCGAGGCCACCGAGAGCGCCTCATCGAGCGAGGCGGGGCTGGCGACGTGGATGACCTGCACCAGCCGCACGCCGGGCAGGGCCTGACGCAGCCGGCGGAGGTTCTCCCGGGGCACGTGGTCCACGAGTTGAAGGGTGTTGGCGCGGGTGCGCCGGTGCTGCTCGACCAGCTCCTCCACCTCCGTGGCGCACGAGAGCAGGAAGGTGCCCACCGGTGGGGGGACCTGGGAGGCGATCTCCGCGATGCGCTCCTCGGAGATGACGCCGGGCCCGCTGGGCATCCGTGACACGAGCCCCAAGGCCGAGGCGCCATGGCGCACGGCGATGCGCGCCTCTTCCTCGGACATGATGCAGCACACCTTCACTCGGACTCGGGTTGTTGCTTCCACGAAGCCTCTCAGGCGGCGGGTTCCAGCACTTCTTCCAACGCCTCGCGCACGCCAGGGAGCTGAGCGAGCAGCTCGAACTCAGCGTCCTGGAGATGGGACACCCGCCGGCCCTGGATGCGCTCCATGAGCAGCTCGATGCGGTTCTCCCCGTTGGGTCCCACGTGGCGGAAGAAGCGGGCGCGGCGGCCCTCCTTCACGCAGGCGGCGATGTCCCGCTGCAGGCTCTTGAGTCTGCGAGACACCTTCATCGCCGACCGCCCCTCCGGAGTATCGAAGGTGTGGAAGTGGCGGTTGCGCGACAGCGGCCGGGTGGGATCATGGAGCCTCTCGACGAGGCGTCGGACGAAAGGGTCCATCGACGGGGGAGGATAACATCCGGTACCCTGCGCCTCAGCGATGCATTTTCGAATTCTAAGGTTGACTGCCCTCCTGCCGTTGCTTCTCCCGGTCGCTTGCAAGGACCCGGAGATGGCCGCCGTCCAGGCGCGGACCAACAACTACGAAGCCCGGCTCGCCGAGGGCCGGACGTTGATGGCCGCCAACCAGCCAGGCGCCGCCGCCAAGGCGTTCCGTGCCGCCGCCAACGTGGCCCCAGAGAACCTCGAGCCCCTGTTGCTGCTGGCCGAGGCCTACCGCGCCGCGGGGGATGAGGGCCCGGCCATCTTGGCCCTCAAGGAGGCCGAGGCCATCGCGCCCGGCTCGGATCCGGCCATCCAGAAGCAGATGGCGGACCTCTACCGCCGCCAGGGCCACATCGAGCAGGCCATCACGGTGCTGGTGGGGCTGCGCGACGGAGATCACCTCACGGATCCGGAGCTGCTGGCGCTGGCACGGCTCCAGGCGCGCACGGGAGATCCGGACGGGGCCTTCAAGTCCCTGGAGCCCATCCAGCGCGAGCGCCCGGACGACCCGGACGCCAAGGTGGTGGAGGCGGAGATCCTCCTCATCAAGGGCGAGGAGCTGCTGGCCGCGAAGCTGATGGACCGGCTGGTGGACGAGAACCCGGGCCTCATCGAGGCGCGGCTGCTGCGCGTGCGCTACTTCTTCAACAGCGGGTACGCGGCGGAGGCGCTGCAGGACCTGTCGGGCATCACCGGCAAGGACGCGGCGCGGCCCGAGGTGGTGCTGCTGCGGGCGCGGCTGCTCACGAAGCTGGAGCGCCACGAGGAAGCGGACGCCGAGCTGACGCGGCTGACGGAGGAGCACCCGGACAACGCCGAGGGGCTGGCGCAGCTGGCCGAGACGAAGCTGCTGCTGAACAAGCCCGCCGAGGCGCAGCAGCTGGTGGACAAGGTGCTGCGGATGCGGGCCCGCTACCCGCGCGCGCTCTACGTCCGCGCCCGGGCCATGGAACTGCAGGGCGACAAGCAGGGCGCCGAGGAGCACTACGGCTACGCGCTCATGGCCGATCCGCGCTTCGCCCCGGCGCTCTCGCGCATGTGGCGGCTCTACCGGGAGCGGGGCGAGAAAGGGGAGGCGATGGCGGCGCTGGAGAAGCTCTACTTCTCCGGCGAGGCCTCGGTGGAGGAGAAGGTGTCGCTCGCGGAGCTGTACGCCGAGAGCAAGACGAACCTGGAGCGCGGCCGCAAGCTCATCGACGAGGCGCTGCAGCGCGAGCCGGGCAACCCCAAGTACGTCGCCATCAAGGCGTCGCTCACGCAGGCGGCCCCGAAGAAGAAGCCTCAGGGCATCCAGATCATGCGCGGGAGGCGCTGAGCTTCTTCAGCGGGTGGGCCGAGGGCAGCGCGGCAGCGGACTCCACCACCTGCTCCAGGGCCTTGAGGCCCTTGCGCTGGCCCACCGCCACGACGGTGAGGTTCTCGCGGTTGAAGTAGCGCTGGGCCACCTGGCGCACGTTGGCGGCGGTCTGGGCGTCGACCAGGTCCGCGCGCCGGCTGAAGGACTCGGGCAGCCGGAACAGCTCGGTGCCGCCGAACCAGCCGGCCAGCTCGCCCGGCGAGTCCTGGGAGAATTCCAGCAGCATCCGGTGCCGGCGCTTGGCGCGGGCCAGCTCCTCGGGATCGATCTCCTGCTCGCACAGGGTGCCCAGCACGCGCAGCACTTCCTCGACCACCTTGGAGGCCTTCTCGGGGGCGCTGGCCGCGTCGATCTCGAACAGGCCCGTGTCGTGGAACGCGTCCAGCGAGGCGTGCAGCGAGTAGGCCAGGCCCCGCTTCTCGACGATCTCGAAGGGCAGGCGCGAGGACAGCCCGTCATCCAGCACGCGCCGGATGATCTGCAAGGCCGGGTAGTCCTCGTGGTGCTCGGGCACGGTGCGGAAGTTGAGGCGGAACTCCGTCTGGGACTCGTCGTGGGTGACGAAGTGCAGGCGGGGACCGGGCTCCGAGTCGGGAGGCGCGGCCTCGGTGGTGGCGGGGCCCTTGGGCAGGCGGGCGAAGGCGCGCTCTGCGAGGGAAAGCACCTCGGCGTGCTTCACCCGGCCGGCGGCCGTCACCACCAGGTTGCCGGCGACATAGTGCCGCGCGAAGTGCTCGAGCACCTGGGCGTGGGTGAGGTCGGAGACGGACTCGCGGGTGCCGGCGATCTTCAGCGACAGTGGGTGTTGGGGGAAGAGCAGGCGCTTGGACAGGTTGTCGATGTCGATGTCGCGGCCCTTCTCGTCCACCTCGTCCAGCATCTCCTCGAGGATGATCTGCCGCTCCACCTCCATGTCCGTGAGCCGAGGGCGGGTGAGCATGTCGCCGATGATGTCCATGCCCACGGCGAGGTGATCCGGGTGGATGGGGGTGTAGTAGTAGCCGTGGTCGCGGGTGGTGACGCCGTTGAGGTTGCCGCCGACCTCCTCCACGGCGGCGTTCATCCGCACGGTGTCGGGCCAGCCCTCGCTGCCGCGGAAGAAGAGGTGCTCCAGGAAGTGGCTCACGCCGTTGTTGGCGTCCACCTCGTGGCGGCTGCCCGTCCGGACGTACACGGCCAGCAGGGCGGTGTGCAGGTGGGGAGTCTCGACGGTGACGACGCGGAGCCCGGAGGGCAGCACGTCCCGATAGGGTGTGAAGCTCATGCGCGAGGGAGCCTTAACACGAAGGTGGTACCTTGGCCGGGCTGACTCTGGCAGGAAAGGGTGCCCCCGTGTGCCTGCAGAATCTGCTGGCTGACGGACAGGCCCAGCCCGGTGCCGCCCTCCTTGGTGGAGAAGAAGGGCTCGAAGAGGCGTCCCCGGACGGCTTCCGTCATGCCTCGGCCAGTGTCCTGGACGGAGATCTCCACTTCCTTGCTGTCCAGGCCCCGGGTGGAGACGGTGAGGCGGCCGCCATCCGGCATGGCCTCGCGGCTGTTGCGCACGAGGTTGAGGAGCACCTGGCGTAGCTGCCCCTCGTCGGCGAGCACCGGCGGGGTGTCCGGGGCGAAGTCGCGCACCACCTCGACGCCGGCGCGCTCGAGCTCCTCGCGGGAGAAGTCCAGCACCCCGCCCAGCACCTCCGTCACGTTCTCGGAGACGAGGGTGGGCTTGGGCGGACGGGCCATGCGCAGGTACTGCTCGGTGACATCCGTGAGCCGGTCCACCTCGCGCGTCACGGCGGTGAGCAGGTCATGGGCCTCGCGGCCCTCCTCCTCGGAGTGGAAGGTGGCGCGGGCGAGCGCGTCCCCGAGCATCTCCACGTTGAGGCCGATGGAGGACAGGGGGTTGCGGACCTCGTGGGCGACCTGGGCGGAGATGCGGCCCACGGCGGCGAGTTGCTCGGCGCGGGCCAGGGCCTCGGCCTGGGCCTTGAGCTGGGACTCACGGGCCTGGAGCGAGCGGGCCATGGCGTCGAACTCGCGGGCGAGCACGGCCACCTCGTCCTCGCCCTGCACGCCGAGCTGCGCGCTGTAGTCGCCCCGGCCGATGCGGGAGACGCCCTCGATGAGGGTGCGCACCGGGCGCAGGGTGCGCGCCGAGAGGAGGGTGGCGCCGAGGCCCACGCCGATGGCGACCAGGGACAGGGTGATGATGGCCAGGCCGGTGCGCCGCTCGCGCTCCTCGGCGCGGTCCACGCGGGAGCGGATGCGGTTGTCCAGGGCGGCGCGCACCACGCGCAGCTCGCGGCCGATGGAGGCCTCCCGGTCGCGCAGCTCGGAGGTTCGCTCCGCCACCTGTGCGCGGTCCGGGCTCTCCACCGCGAGCGCCGAGAAGATGGCCTCGGCCGTGCGACCGTGGGCCGCGTACTGTATCTCCAGCTCCGCGAAGCGGGCCTCCAGCTCGCGCACGAAGGGCACCTCGCCGGCAGGGGCGAAGGTGAGGATGTCCTGGGCCTTGGCGCGAGCGCCCGCAAGGCGCTGGGCCATCAGCGGAGGGAAATACAGGCGGGCGAGCCGGATGAGGGCGCGCCGCGTCTCGACGCTCTGCTCGTCCAGGAGGCGCTCGGTATCCTTGCCCTGGTTGGTGTGGAAGGTCTCCAGGGCGGCGGCGTCCTGGGAGAGCTGGAGGTAGCCCTGGCTGACGAGGCGGATCTCCTGCTGGTTGCGATGGAGCTCGGCCACGCTGAACAGGGACACCGCGCCGAAGGTGACGAGCACCACGGCGTAGCCCAGGAAGATGCGCGTGGCGAGCGAGAGCTTCATCGTGCGGAACCGGGGCGTCCAGGAGACGCCAACCGCATCGCTACGCTCGCGCCGGCCGGAGCGCAAGCTGATACCGTCCCGCCGAATGAGGCTCCGTTTCCTCCGTCATGCCTTCCTGGCCGCTGCCCTGGCTCTCGTCCCCGCGTGTCAGGAACAAGGGGGGGCGGCTCCCCAGGTCCAGCTCGTCACCACCTCGTGTGCCGGTACCTCCCCGTTGGAGGGCGTCACGCACCTGCGCCTGAAGGTGACGGGAGAGGGGTTGTCCGGACCCATTGAGCGTGTGACCCCGGTGCTCCTGCAGCCGGAGGACATCCCCGCAGTGCCCGCTGGGCCGAGGCGGATGCTGGAGGTCCGGGGCTACACAGGAGAGCCCACGAGCGCGGGCCGGGTGGTCTCCGTGGGCCGTTCGGGTCCGTTCGACATGCCAGAGAGCGGGGCGCCCGAGGCGCCCGTGCGCGTCATCCTTCGTCGGGTGGAGACCTTCGTCCCGGTGGAGGATGCGCAGCAGCCGGGAAACTGCCTGGGACTCACCGAGGAGAGGGCCGGGCACACGGCCACCCTCCTGGAGGACGGCCGGGTGCTGTTGGCGGGCGGTTTCCGCATTTCGGAAGAGGGGGCGGTGGAGACGCTGGCCTCCATTGAAATCCTGGACCCGATGGCGCGCACGTTCACCTTCGTGCCGGACCCAGGGGGAGACGCTGCGCGCCGTGCGTTCCACACGGCGGCGCGGACGATCGACGGGCGGGTGGCGCTGATGGGCGGAGAGACGCAATCAGGCACGGCGAGCACGCCGCTGCGAAGTGTTGCGGTGTTCAACCCAGCGACGCGGGAGGTGCAGCGGTTCGAGATGGCACAGGCGCGTTCCCGCCATGCGTCGGCGATCGATATTTCGGGCCGGGGGCTGGTGGTGGGAGGAGTGGGGGAGGGCGGCGCGGTGGTAACGAACCCCGAGGGAGTGGATCCCGCGGCGGGCCGAAGCTTCCCAGTGCCCACGCCAGTGCCTCGCACGGGCGTGAGCGTGACGGTGCTGGCGGATGGCCAGCGCATGGCGGTGGTGGGAGGCTCGGATGGGGCGCAGGTCTCCCGCGAGGTACAGGTCTTCGCCTTCAACGGCACCACGTTCGCGCCGACCCCCGAGAGCCAGCTGTTGCGCCAGGGGCGGAGGAACGCGGCTACGGCCCTCTATGACGACGGGAAGCGGTTGCTCGTGACGGGGGGCTACATGGATGCCGTCCCGACGACGGAGGGCATTACCAGGCCCGTGGCGGTGTCGGAGATCCTCAATCTCGAGGCAGGAAGCACGAGCGCCTCGGTAGGTCCCTCCATCGTGGGTCGGGGAGACTTGTGCGCGGTGTCCCTGCCAGAAGGCCGAGTGTTCACAGTGGGAGGGCAGCGGCCGGGAGAGGGAGGCTTGGTGAGCACAGGGCTCGCGGAACTCATCACTCCCACGCAGAACGTGACGGGCGGAGTGCTCGGTATGTCGCCAGTGGAGCCACCACGCTCCCTCCACACCTGCACAGCGCTACCGGATGGCTCGGTGCTCGTCACGGGCGGGCTGGATAACAACGGAGGCTCGACCCGGGTGGCCCCGGGGGCCTTCATCTTCATGCCGGTGCCCCGCGACTGAACCAGGCGCTTCAAAAGGTCATGAGGCCTCACATGCCCCGCTGGGTGGTTCTGCTGCAGTTCGCGTTCCTCGTGGGATGCACAAGCGGCACCACAAAGGTTGTCCGCCTGGACACGGGTCAGGGCGGTCCCATTGTCCATGTGCCGCGTCGCGACATGAAGACAGTGGACGTAGGCGACGACGCGTTCAGGAAGTCGGTCGCGAAACATGCGCGCACCGTGCCGACCCCTGCGCGGCCTCTGGTACATGCTCGCCAACTTTTTGGGGTACCCGAGCACAGTGGCTGGTATCGCTATGAGCGAAAAAGCCGGCGGCTGCTACCTCTCGAAGCCGGGAACGAGCTGAAGGTCGCGCTTTCGCCCGCTGATGCGGAGTTGAACCGCCTGTACTTTCTCTGGTGTGGCCGCGCTTGGGGATCGCCGCCTGGAGATTGCCTACGCCTGCTTGTGGACAGCCCTGTGCTGGAAGGCGACGGGAAATACGCTTTGGCGATGGCTATCGCTCAAGGCGCAGTGCTCGGGGAATTGAAGACTGCCTTCGGAGAGATGGTATCGCCCGAGGCAGTGGCAGCTGCCCTCGTGGGGGCAATGACGACGTACCTGTTGTTGTGGATGTTGCCCGAGCCCATCAGCAAGGGCGTCGCTGCGTTGATGACCGTGGGAATGGTGAGCTACCTGGGCTGGGACATGCTGTGGAAGCTGATCGATGGGTGGCGCGTTCTTGTGGCGAAGGTGGAGCGGGCCACCACCTTTGAGGAGATTCGCGCCGCTGGGGAGCAGTTCGCGAAGGTGATGGGGGACAAGGCCGCAAAGGCATTCGTGATGTTAGCGATGCTGGCGGTAGGGAATACAGCGGCGGGGATGGCGGCGAAGATGCCTACGCTGCCCGGGGCTGGGCAGGCAGCGGTAGTGGCGGAAGCCCAATTGATCCGGTATTCGGCCGCTGCGCTGGCTGAGGTTGAGTCGGTGGCGATCAATGCAGAGGGTGCTGTGGTCGTGTTGGCTCCCAACGCTGTTGCCATGACGGCGCGGGCCTCGGGCGGTGCAGGTTCTTCGGCCAAGGCTGGCTTCAGGTCTTTCAAATCCATGCGGGACTTCAAGAACGCGATGGGCCCTGCGGGCGAAGGAAAGAACTGGCATCAGACATCGGGTAACATTGAACGATTTGGTCCCGACGCTCTGCACAATACTGAGAATGCAATTGCGATAGATTCTCAGCTACACAAGCAAATCAGCGCATTCTATTCATCCAAGCAAGAACTCACGGACAATAGAGTTGTCCGCGAATGGTTGCGTGGGAAGAGTTACGAGGAGCAGCGGGACTTCGGGCTTATGATCTTGAGACGATTCGGGGTGAGCCCATGAAAGAAGCCACTCTGAAGGCACTTGAGTTGGAAGCGCTCATCGAGAAGTACAGAAGCTCCTCGGCAAAGCACGGACGCGCTATTTCAGAGGGGCATCCAAGAGCCGCCAACAAAGAGTTCGATATTCTGGTTGCCATCCGAAAGGAACTCCGCACACGAGGCGAGGAAGGATGGCAGCGTCTGAGTTCCCTGCTTCATGATCCGGAACCGGGAACCCGGTACTGGGCTGCGACGTTTCTGCTGGAGTTCATGCCTCATGAAGCGGAAAGGGTGTTAGGCGAACTAGCAAGTATTCCCAAAAGTCTTGTGGGCTTTAGCGCGGAGATGGTTCTCAAGAAGTGGAAGGACGGAACCTTCACTCCAGCGTGATGACCCTACATTCAGAGGGTGTTGAGCCAGGGCACTCAGGCAAGGCGGCCCAGCATCAGTCGTATCATCCCCAGGTAGATGAACGCTTCGCAGGACTCCTCCTTTCGCTCGTAGTCTCTGGCCAAGCGCCGTTCTCGGCTCAACCACCCGAAGGTGCGCTCCACGACCCAACGCTTGGGCTGAACCACGAACCCAGGTGTGGTGTCCGAGCGTTTTACAATCTCCACCTGGACTCCGGTTTGCTGGGCGATGCGCTCGACGCGAGGGCCCTCGTAGGCCGCATCGGCCCACGCCTTCACCAGAGTGGGGAACTGCTCTGCGGCCAGAGGTAACACAGCGGCGCTCGCATCCCGGTCCTGCACGTCGGCGGTGGTAACCCACGCCACCAGCACCAAGCCCAGCATGTCCACCAGCAGGTGACGCTTGCGCCCTTTCATCTTCTTGTTGGCGTCATAGCCTCGAGTCTGTGCCTGCACGTCGCTCTTGACGCTCTGGCTGTCGAGCACGCCTGCGGTGGGCTGCACCGCACGTCCGGCCTGCTTTCGCACCTTGCCGCGCAGTACGTCGTGGAGAAGCTTGAGCGTGCCGTCCTTCTTCCATTGCCGAAAGTACGAGTAGACGCTCTGCCAGTCGGGAAAGTCGTGCGGCAGGTAGCGCCACTGCACTCCGGTGCGCGACACTTACAGCAGGGCGTTGACGACTTCGCGCCGCGAGTACACCACCGGCTGCGGCCCCACAGGGTTGCCGCGCACGAAGGGCTCGACCAGTTGCCACTGCTCGTCGGTCAAATCCGAGGGGTACTGCTGTCGACCAGGGGGTTGGGGAGCAGAGCTCATGCCCGTGCCTATAGAACGGGCATCGGAGAGGGGCAACCTGGTAAGTAGGACGGGCCGTGTCCCACCTGACAGAGCATCAGTACAGGCAGGCGGCAGCCCGTCCGTGTGCAGCAGCATTGTGTTCGGTAACCTGCTGGGGGAGCACTATATCTGGGGCCTGCTCACCCCGGATCAACACCCTCTTAAGCCCACCCCTTTCAAGGTGTTGCGTAGTGGCTCTCTGAGAGGAGAGGGTCCGGGAGAGCAGCCGATAGCCGACTGAGGCGTGCCGAGCCAGGGCCGAGGCCATCTTCTCGGGAGGTGCTCCCGGAGGAA
>NZ_JAXIVS010000033.1 GCF_034259325.1 Hyalangium ruber
CCCCAGCGCAAGTCAATGGGCTCCAGCCCAACGAATATCTCCACGCCGTGCGGAATCATCGCGCCAGGCTCCCTCTGCTGGCCCCGAGCGCCTCCAGCGCCACCCCCACGGTGGCCACCTGCGCTCCAGCCGGCACCAGCACTCGGGCTCCCTGCACTTCGATGATGACCGCCACCGACCGCGCCGCGGCCTCAGCCGGCTGCGGGGCTGGCGGCTGAGGGCCACCCACCAACCTCACCAGGGGCATTGCTCCTTCCTCTCGTGCTGGCTCCGCCAGTCGACTCGACCACCGGTAGAGCGTGCCTGCCGTAAACTCCTGGCCCTTGCAGTACTCCCCGGCGCTCTGACCGCTGGCGCGCCAGTCCTCCACCCGCTTCTTCCACACCTCGATGTCTGCCATGCGCCACACCTTGCTCGCTCTGGCTCAGCTACTCCAGACGGGGCTCATGCAGCGGATACGGAGTGTCCACGAAGTACGTAGACATAGTCGCGGGCGCTGCCATTCCTCCGAGCCAGTCTCCGGAAAGCGGCCCCTCGCTGGCTATGTCCAACAACTTCGTGGACAGTCCACTAGGTGCGCGGAACCACGTCAGGTGGACACCCCGTCACCACGAGGCACTGCGAACATTGACTGTCCGACGTGTTCGGCCTGAACGCTCGCCACGAGGCCCCAGCACTACGAGCCCCAGCGATCACCGCGAGGTCCGTGTCAGGTCGAACAGGTGAAGCTGGGCCCGTAGAACCCTCCCGCGTTCAGGTGAGCCTGCTGCGCCCGTGGAGCCCTTGCGCGCGTCGGACAGGCGAAGTTGGGCCCGGTGGATCCCTACCGTATGCAGGTGTTCCTGTCGGGCGTTCCGCTGACGCTGTAGACCGAGATCACGCCACGCCTAACCTTGGGCGTCGTTCCATGTCCCAGCACATGCCGGGTAGTGTTTCCCTCCGTTGCGCGGCGCCTCCTCTCGCGCCGCCAGGAGTCGATCCCGCATGGCTACTTCTCGGCAGCCCTGGAGCGTCCCGGGGGTAATTCTCTTCTCTCATGGCGAGTTCTCGTATGAGGTGGATCTGTCGCGTCCATTGGTCGAAGAACTGGCGCAATCCAGGCTTGGGGAAATCATCGTCCCAGCCTGGGAGCGCACCGAGAAGAAGCGCCTGCGGGAAGTCATCGTCCGCAGCTTGCCGCCTACGTCGTCAGACGATCCCGAAATGCTGGAGAGGATGCGTGCGCGGCTCCGGGAGGAGGCGCACCTCGCCACCTACCTGCAACACCCAAGGATCGCCCGCACTCTTGGGCCCTACGAAGTCCAAGGCGTTCTCTACATCGTGTCCGACCGTGTAGAGGGCACCTCAATCAACAGCCTGATCACCTACTCGCAGATGCGCGAGAAGCTCCTCTCCCCGGCGTTCTGCCTCTACGTGGGCGCCGAGGTTGCGGGAGCCCTGCACTACGCGCACACCTGCAAGGACGAGAACGGCGCCCCGCTGGGCATCGTCCATCGGGACTTGAACCCCGCCCGCATCTTCCTGGAGCCGGAGGGAGGGGTGATCCTGACGGACTTCGCCCGCGCGCGCTCTCTCCTCCCAGGCCGAGTAGCATCGACGCTGCCGCGCCCTCATGGCGACGTGTTCTATTGCTCCCCCGAGGCGTTGCTTTGCGAGGAGACGGATCCGCTCTCGGATCTGTTCTCGCTGGGGCTGGTGCTGCTGGAACTGGCCACGTGGCGTCACCTCTACAGCATGCCCCACCTACGGCCCAGCGACTTGGAGAAGGCTCTAACGCCCAAGGCCAAGAAGCAGGTTCTCGACGCAGCCATAACGGCCATGGAAGCAGAGTTACCGGAGCATACGGAGGACTGCATCCTGCGGGCTGCCACGTTCACCAGGCAGGACGTGGACTCGCTCACCGAACCTCTAGCGCATCCGCTGCGCTCCATCGTCCGCAGGTTGATCCAGCGGAACCCGGGAGATCGGTATCAGTCGGCGGCTGACGTGGAGGCCGATCTGCGGGCGGGCCTCGCTGCGCTGGGAGCCTCCTACGGAGCCACGGAAGCGCTCGACGAGGTTCTGTTCTCGCTGGAGGGGGCCAGCATGAATCAGCGCGTGATTGGGCCCACGAACGAGGGCCAGCTACCGCCCGACATGGTGACGGAAGAGGACATCATCACCGAGCGGGGCGGGACCACCTAGCCACCCGCAGCGCCCCTCTCTCACGCACCCCGCAGGCCCTGCTTCGGCGTCGCGCCGAGGATGGAACTGGCTTGTCTTCGAGGTGGACGGGAGACAAGCCCCCTCTGCGTGTCCCCGCCTCTGACCGTAGCTGTCCACCGCTGGCCCCTTGGGGCCTTAACCCGTTCGACAGGACAACACCCGCAGGTTCCCTATGCCAAGAGCCACCGCAAAGACTCCTGCCGCAGCACATTCCCGGCGCCCCACTGCGCGCGGTCGCAAGCGGCCCTCCCCACCTCGCCACATCGAGATCCGCCAGAGCCGACTAGCGAGCACCATCGGCGCGGTGGCCAAGCAGGCGCGAACGCGCGCCGGACTCACCCAGGCAGACGTTGCCGCAGCCCTCGGCACTCACCCCGAGGTGTATGGGCGCATGGAACGGGGGGAAGTGATGCCGAGTGTCCCGACTCTGATGCGGATGTGTCTGACGCTCGGCTGCGGGCCGCATGAACTGATGGGATTTGCCGAGGTGGAGCCGGGGCAGAGCGTCCCCGGGGCACACGCGGTGCTGCCCGGCCTGAATGACACGCCCGAGAAGCGCCGCCTATTGCGTCGCCTCGCTCGCTTGGACAGTCCGAGGATCAAGACACTGGCGCGGCTGGTCGCCTTACTTCTGCCGGGGCGCTGAACGCGAAGGCTCGGGCTCGCCTGGACGCCCCAGAATGCCCCCAGCGCTCCGCTTGCTCCCGGGGATTCCGGGGACCAAAAAAGGACCAAATCGAGCGGACGCGTGCGGACGCGTGTGGCCGCTATGAGGGGCCGTTTTTCAGAGGGAAACTGAGGGGAGGGCCGTTTTTCAGAGCGAGCCGTTTTACCCCCTACACGGCTTCGATTCCCGCCGCCTCCAAGCAGAGCCTCTCGCTGCTCTGAGCTTCGCTCCTGGCTATTGACGTCCTGAAGATGCATGCGCGCTCACCTGCCCCCGATCGGAGTGCCCTGAGCGGAACTGTCAGGACTTCGGCACGCGGGTGAAAGTGATGCCGATGGGACGTACCAGCCTCGCATCGGGCGCAACGAAGAGGGCACCCGCGTTGCCGGAGGCTGGTGCTGGAGCATTGGTGCGGCCATCGAAGCGCAAGACGGCGCCCTTCATCTGCCCGTCGGTTGAGCTGTCGAAGCCGACCGTGTAGAGGCGCGCCTCCGTGCCGAACGTCAGGCTGCCCAGGTTGTTCTTCGTGGGGACGACGCCCGAGTAGTTGGTGGACAGGGTTGCCTTCAGCGCCCGCGTCCCCAGCTCATAGCGTCGGATGTCATTGGCGTAATCGCTGACGAAGAGATCGCAGGTGCCGCCTGGGGCGTCACAGTCCGGACCGAACACCACTCCGAGCAGGCTGATGTAGCCCGCCCCCGCGGGGGACAGCGCAGGCTGATCGATGAAGACCTCGCTCTGGCGCGTGGCGGTGTCATAGCGCAGCACCTGGCTGGGCAGCCCCGGGAAGGTGGCCTGCCCGTTGACGGCGACCGTGCCCTCGGTGCTCACGTAGAGCTTGCCGTCCGGCCCGAAGGCCAGGCCGTTGGGACCATTGAGCCCTCCCGGCCTCCCATCCCCCGTGGCGAAGACATCCACGAAGGCCCCCGTCGTGCCGTTGAAGCGGAGGATCCGATCGCTCAAGAAGCTGCTCACGTAGAGCAGGTTGTCGGGGCCGAACACCATCCCATAGGGGCGGAACAAGCCATGGCCCGAGGCGAACCTGTCGATGAACTGGCCCGTCTTTCCGTCATAGCGGAGCACGGCTGAGTTCTCCTCGGTATCTCCACTGGTGATGTAGAGGTGGCCATCGGGACCGATCACGAGCGCGTCTGGGGCGACCAGTCCCCCGCTGCTCGCGGGGACGAAGTCCCCGAGGAACTCCCCAGTTTGCTCATCGAGCTTGACGACGTTGTGGGTGCGGGTGCCGCCCACCAGCAGTACTCCCACCTCTTCCACCTGAGGCAGGGGCTTCTTGTCGCTACAGCCGGCGCTGGCAACGAGCAGACAGGCAGCGAGGAGCGAGGAGAGAACGAAGCGCGGTGACCACCGCGAGGAGGGGACAAAGGGACGGAGGGGCTGGTTCATGGTGCGAACCATAGCCTCCTCATGTGAGAGCGGACTGGGTTCAAAGCAACGGCAATCCAACCCGCAGTAGTCTCTTTAACGCTCCTGCCCCAATGTGCCGCGTGCCTTCTTCGGTGCCGAGGCGGTCTTCGACTCAATGAACACGGTCAGGCCATCGAGCACCCGAGCCAGCCCGAAAGCGAAGGCCCCTTCAGGATCGTGTGCTCCGTAAGCCTCTCCAGCGGTCTTTCCGACACGCGCCAGCACGGGGTAGGGCGTGAAGTCGAGCGTTTCGAGGAACGGCGCGACGCGGTACCACCACTCCTCGTCTGTCATTCCGGTCAGCTCCTTGACCATCTTCTCTCGCGCCGCGTTGCGGACCGCGCCGTGGACGTAGTCGAGGACCATCGTGATGACCCGATCCATCTCAAGATCGGTGAGCCCCAAGCCTTCAACAGCGCTCAGCGCGATATCGGCAGACTGAAAAGTGTTCGGGCCCAGCACCGTCCGGTGCGTCGCGAGCTGAATCACCCACGGGTGGGCCAGATAGAAGTTGCGATATTCGGTCGCCACCCGGGTCAGATTGGTTCGCCACTGAGCGGGCTCGAAAACGGGCCGATTCTTCAAGACCTCGCCCGATACGGCATCCATCATCAGGTCGAGCAGCTCCGCCTTGCCCGGGATGTGCGTGTAGAACGACATGGCGGAGATGCCGACCGCGTCCGCGACCCGGCGCGTGCTGACGGCGGCGAGACCTTCCTCATCGGCGATGGCGACGGCCGCGGACACCAGGTCCTCGACACGCGCCTTCGCCTTCGGGCCACGCCGCGGCGCCTCGGTCCTTCCCCACAGCAACTGCAGTGATTTCAACGGGTCGCCCCGTCCGGAAATCTCGTCGCTCATCCGTACCCCTCAATAACTATTTACAGCGCACGGGGTTATTGTGCTAAACCTCGTGCGCCGTACGAAGTTACGGCGTGGCTGAAAAGATGTCGAGCGATTTGCGGGAAGCCTGCCTGCGGACACGCCTTGTCCGCGGGACGGGAATCGTCTGCTCAAGGGCCAGCGAGAGGAGCCTCTTCGTGATTGCTGCTCGTGATTTGACACGCACCTTCAAGACCAAGACAGGCACCGTGGAGGCCGTCCGTGGCCTCAGCCTGGATGTGGCAGAGGGAGAACTGGTGGCCTTCCTGGGGCCCAATGGTGCCGGGAAGTCCACCTCGGTGCGCATGCTGACGACGCTCCTGCCTCCCACGTCCGGGAGTGCGCGGGTGGGCGGACATGACGTGGTTCGCGATCCTGCCGCCGTGCGCAGGCAGATTGGCTACGTGGGGCAGGGGACGGGCTCGGGGCCCTATCACCGGGTCCGCGACGAGCTGATGACCCAGGGGCGCGCCCAGCGCATGAGCGCCGCGTCGGCTCGGAATCGCGCCGACGAGCTGCTCGCCATGCTCGAGCTCGACGGGCTGGCCGACCGCGACTGCGCCTCCCTGTCCGGTGGGCAGAAGCGCCGGCTCGATGTGGCGCTGGGGCTCATGCACACCCCCAGGATCCTGTTTCTCGACGAGCCCTCCACCGGGCTCGACCCGCACAGCCGCGCCAATCTCTGGGAGCACATCACCCGCCTCCGGAAGCAGAGCGGTATGACCATCTTCCTGACCACCCATTACCTCGAAGAGGCTGACACCATGGCCGAGCGGGTCCTCATCATGGACCACGGGGTGATGATCGCCGACGACACGCCGGAGAAGCTCAAAGCCCACCTGGCGGGCGACACGCTGCGCATCACCGTGAACGACGATGCCCAGGCGGGGAGGGCGGCCGAGCTGGCCAGGGCCCTGCCCGATGTGCGCGAGGCCCGCTGTGAGGGCCGAGCGGTTTCGGTGACCCTCCGAGATGGCGAGGCGATGCTCCCTGAGCTCATCCGCCGGCTGCACCGGGCTGACATCGAGGTGGTGAGCGCCACGGTCAAGCGCCCGACGCTCGACGACGTGTTCCTCGGACTCACCGGCCGGTCCCTTCGCGAAACCGCAGCCTCCTGACCCACGTTCCCCTGTTCACGGAGAGATCCCCATGAGCTTCCTCACCGATGCCCGGATTGCCTTCGGCCGTGAGATCGGCCCCACGCTCAGGAACTGGTATTACATCGTCTTCGGCGTCATCCAACCGCTGCTCTATCTGGGGCTCTTCGTGCCGCTCCTGGGCGATGTGCCGACCGGGGCGGAGGTTGGGCCACTCCAGTGGTTCGTGCCTGGCATGGTGGTCATGCTGGTCCTGTTCACCACCGTGTCCTGTGGCTGGAGCTTGACCGAAGAGCTCCTCTCGGGCTCCTTCGAGCGGCTCCTCGCCACGCCCATGAGCCGTCCGGCCATCCTCGTGGGCCGGGCCTTGAAGGAGCTGGTGCCGCTCCTCGTCCAGGCGATGATCGTCATCGCGGTGGCTGTTCCCTTTGGACTGCAGCTCTACGTCCTGCCCATGCTCCTTGGGCTGGGGCTTCTGTTGTTGTTCGGCATCGGGGTGGCGGCGCTGTCCTACGCGCTGGCCATCGCGAGCAAGCATGACGGCTCGCTGTTCTATCTCGTCTCCCATTCCATCTCGTTGCCGCTGATGCTGCTGGGCGGGGTGCTGCTCCCCATGGAGATGGCACCTCGCTGGCTCTACATCGCGTCGCGTTTCAACCCCCTGGCCTATCTGGTCGAAGCGGAGCGGGCGTTGTTCTCGGGAGAGCTGTTCACCCTGACCGTTTTGCAAGGCATGGTGGTCGCGGCGGCGGTCGGCACGGTCGGCCTCGCCGTGGGCTCCGCGACCATCAAGCGTGCATCACTTTGAGGAGGAGGAAGCAATGTACGGTTCCATCAAGATTCGTGGGGCGCGCGAGAACAACCTCAAGAACGTCTCGCTCGACATCCCCAAGCGGAAGATCACCGTCTTCACCGGTGTCTCGGGATCGGGCAAGTCGTCCCTGGTCTTCGGCACCATCGCGGCCGAGAGCCAGCGGCTCATCAACGAGACCTATCCGGCATTCGTGCAGCAGTTCATGCCGCACTACGGCCAGCCGGATGCGGAGAGCCTGGAGAACCTCTCCGCGGCCATCATCGTCGACCAGCAGCGGCTGGGCGGAAACTCGCGCTCGACCGTCGCCACCGTCACGGATGCGGCACAGATGCTCCGCGTGGTGTTCTCGCGCCTGGCTGAGCCCCACCTGGGCAGCCCGGGGTTCTACTCCTACAACGACCCGCGCGGCCTCTGTCAGGAGTGCGAGGGCATTGGCCAGGTCGCGTCCATGGACATGGACGCCGTCATCGACACGTCCAAGTCCCTCAACGAGGGCGCCATCCTGCCCAAGGAATACGCGGTCGATACCTGGTACTGGGCCATCTTCGCGAGGTCCGGCTACTTCGACCTCGATAAGAAACTGTCCAAGTATTCAAAGGAGGAGATGGACAAGCTCCTCCATCTGGACGACGGCCGGAAGATCAAGGTCGACAAGATGAACCTCACCTACGAGGGACTTGTCCCCAAGTTGCGCAGGACGCTGGGCTCCAAGGACCCGGAGACCGTCCAGCCGCATGTCCGCGCCGAATACGAGCGCATCTTCACCCGCGCCACCTGTCCTTCCTGCAAGGGAGGACGGCTCAACCAGGCCGCGCTCGGCAGCCGCATCCAGGGCAAGAACATCGCTGAGTGTTCCGCGATGCAGGTCTCGGACCTCGCCACGTTCGTTCGCGAGATCGCCGCTCCGTCCGTGGGCCCGATGCTGGAGGCCCTGGCCCACCGGCTCGACAACCTGGTGACGATTGGGCTGGGCTACCTCAGCCTCGACCGAGAGAGCTCGACCCTATCCGGAGGAGAGAGCCAGCGCGTCAAGATGGTGCGGCACCTGGGCTCCAGCCTCACCGATGTGACGTACATCTTCGACGAGCCCAGCGTGGGGCTCCACCCGCACGATGTCGGCCGGCTCGCGGGCTTGATGCAGCAGCTCCGCGACAAGGGCAACACGGTGCTCATCGTCGAGCACAAGCCAGACATGATTGCCATCGCCGACCACGTGGTCGACATGGGGCCGAAGGCCGGCGGCAAGGGCGGACAGGTCGTCTACGAGGGCCCGTACGAGGGCTTGCTGACCTCGGGCACGCTCACGGGCAACCACATGAAGAAGTACCAGCCCATCAAGGCCATACCCCGCAAGCCCACGGGGCAGCTCCAACTCGAGGACGCCCGCCTCAACAACCTCCAGAACCTCTCCGTCTCGATTCCACGTGGGGTGCTCACGGTCGTGACGGGCGTCGCGGGCTCGGGGAAGTCGTCGCTGATTCAGGGCTGCCTGCCCAAGGCGTACCCGGAGACCATCATCATCGACCAGAACCTGGCTCGCGGCTCGCGCCGCTCCAACACCGCCACGTACACCGGCATCCTCGACAACGTCCGCAAGGCCTTCGCCAAGGCGAACAAGGTGGACGCCGCGCTGTTCTCCGCCAACTCGAAGGGCGCGTGCCCGGACTGCAACGGGCTCGGTGTCATCTACACGGATCTGGCGCACCTGGACCCGATGGTGACCGTCTGCGAGACGTGCGAGGGCAAGCGGTTCACCGAAGAGGTGTTGGCCCACAGGCTGCGCGGCAAGTCCATCAGCGACGTCTACGAGATGTCTGTCACCGACGCCGTGGCCTTCTTCACCGAACCGGCCATCGCCAAGATTCTCCAGGGGCTGGATGACGTCGGGCTCGGCTACCTCACGCTGGGGCAGCCGCTGTCGACGCTCTCGGGCGGCGAACGTCAGCGCCTGAAGCTCGCCGCCGAACTGGGCCAGTCGGGCAACATCTACGTACTCGACGAGCCCACCACGGGTCTGCACATGAACGACGTGGACACGCTGATTGGCCTGTTCGATCGGTTGGTCGACGCCGGCTCGACCGTCATCGTCATCGAGCACAACCTTGACGTCGTCTCCCGCGCGGACTGGGTCATCGATCTGGGACCCGGCGCCGGCCATGAAGGTGGCCGCGTGGTCTTCGAAGGGCTTCCCGGAAAGCTCGCCTCACACAAGGGCTCGCTGACCGGCAAGTACATGGCTGCTCGGTCGTAACCGGGAGGAGGGGTGACCCCAGAACCGGTGGGTCACCCGCCGCTGTCGACCCCAGCCTGGGCGTTGGTGCGGCCCAGCTGGGCGTAGAAGAAGGCGAGCATGTCGGCATGCTCGGCATGGCTTTGAGCACTGGACGAAGCCACGTGGCCCCCGTCGAACTCCACGCGGAGGATGACGGGACGACCGCTCGTCGTCGCTGCTTGCAGGTGCGCAGCGAGCTTTCCCGGCTGCCAGGGCGGTACACGCGGGTCGTTGAAGCCAGCAGTCAGCATTACCGCGGGGTACGCAGTGCCTGCTCTGACATGCTGGGTCGAGTCGATGGCGTACAACTCCTGGAAGCCCGCCTGTGTGCGGGTCGAGCCAAACTCGGCGGCGATGATGGGACCGTCGGCACCGTGCTCGAGACGCAGGGGGTTGGTGTCTCCCACTCGGTTGAAGACGACCTGGAACAGGTCCGGGCGGGTGGTCATGGCCATTCCCACCACGATGCCTCCCGCGCTGGCGCCTTCCAGGGCCAGGGCGGACGCCCGCGTATACCGCTGCGCGATGAGGTGCTTCGCGCAGGCGAGCAGGTCCTTGTAGCCGTTGGGCTTGTTCTCCCGCGTGCCCGCGAGGCGCCACGCTTCGCCGTACTCTCCGCCTCCGCGGACATGGCAGATCGCGTACATGCCGCCATCCTCCACCAGCGGCATCAGGCGTGAGGTTCCAACAACGCCGGAGAAGCTCGGAGTCAGTGAGAGGCCGTACGACCCATAAGCCGTCAACCAGACAGGGCTGGACCCGTCGAGCCTGGCATCCCGGCGTCGCACGATGGACAGCGGAATCAGCGTTTCGTCCCAGGACCGCACCTGGACCTCTTCGACGAGATAACGAGAGGTGTCCACATTCCATGGCGCCACGATCCGGGTGGGAAGGCGCTGTCCGGAACCATCGATGCGGTGCCAGGTCTCGGGAGTGATCCAGTTCTGGACGCCCACGAGCGCGCCGGCTCGTGTGGGCTCGGTCACAGGCCCTCGCACGGAGCCCTCCAGGGGGAGGGGGATTTCGGTCAGAGTCCTGGAGGCGAAGTTATAGCGGCGCAGTCTGCCCAGGCCCCCATCGAGTTCGGAGAGGTAGAGCCCGTCGGCGGCGACGGCGATGCCCTGGATGACGCGCTCGGAAGAGGGGACCACCGTCTTTGCACGCGCCAGCTCCGGAGCATCGGCGTCGACTTGGACGACCTTGAAACGCGGCGAGTCCTTGCGCGTGAGCAGATACAACTCCTCGCCGTGCAGGACCGCCGCCGTCACACCGTCCGCGAAATCAGCGACCTTCTTCCATTGAAACCCAGCGACCGCGGAGGGGTTGGCGCGCGCGACATGGACGCTCATCGCCGCATCGGCGCCGTGGCTGATCAGCGCCAGGATGTGCTCGGAGCCCGCCGTGACTTGGACGTAGGGTGAATCCACAGGTTGAAGCGCGGGCGAACCGGCGACACCGGTGCCAAGCACGGGAACATCCTGCTCCGGAGGCGTGCCGACCCGGTGCAGCCAGGTGCGGCTATGGAGATACTTCTCGGCTTCCGCGGTGCCTGCCGCCTGCCCTGCCAGCCGGTTGTAATAGAAGCCCGTGCCATCGGGTAACCAGGACGGTTCGGCATAGGGCGTGCGGTCGATGGTTTCGGGCGCGTGCTCGCCGCTCTCCACCTCCAGGATGTGCAGAACGCTCTGCTCCGAACCGCCCTTGGAGAGTCCATAGGCCACGCGCAGACCATCCGGGGATGGCCTGAAGTAGTCGATGGACATGGCGCTCCCTGCTCGAGCTGGATCGAACAGGAGGCGCTCCGGCCCCTCTGGAGTCAGCAATACGTAGAGTTTCAGCGCATCGTCACCTGGATTGCGTTTGAGGTAGAAGCTACGGCCCGCGGCCTGACGGACACCTCGCACCACGGGTCCGCCCGCGGAGTAGGATTGGAGCCGCTCGAGCAACCTGTTTCGTTCAGGAATGGCGCCGAGAACAGCGCGTGCATACGCATCCTGCTGGTGGAGCCAGTCCACGAACCGGGGCGCTTCCCAGTCTTCCATCCAGCGGTAGGGGTCCACGACCTGCGTTCCGAAATAGTCGTCGACGACCGGCTCGCGCGGGGACACGGGGACCCGGAGTGACCGTGGGGGGGCGCTGCGATTCGAAGCGCACGCGTGAAGCACGGCCGCTGCGGCCAGCGCGACCAGGAACTCCCAGCGAAGACGCAGGCAATGCTTTCGTTTCAGCAAGCGCGGGATCTCGTATGAATGGTCCGTGAAATCCTATATACGTAGGCACCTACGGAGTTGGCAATGACCGTCGTCAAGAAGTCACGTGCGGGGCTAGCGAACTTTACGGACAAGGCCGGCGCGGCCGCCGTCGGGGCGCGCCTTCGCCGCTTGTCCGAGCGCATCGACCGGGAGGCCACCGAGCTCTATGCGGAGCTGGGAGTGAAGTTCGAGCAGCGGTGGTTCGGGACGATGAATCTGCTCGACCTATACGGCCCGCTGACAGTGGGGGAGCTCGCCCAGGCCCTCGGAATCACCCACGTGTCGGTCAGTCAGACCCGGGATTCGCTCCAGAGGTCCGGCCTCACGACCTCCGATGTGGATCCGTCCGACGGGCGTCGGCGCACCGTGCGCCTGACGAAGGAAGGGAAGGCCCTGGTGGCACGCCTGAAGCCTCTGTGGACCGCGCTTTCTCAGGCGGCAGCGGAGCTGGACCAGGAAGCCGGCGACGTGCTCGCGGCGCTCGAGCGGCTGGAGCGCGCGCTGGAGCGTAGCTCTCTGTCCGAGCGGGTCCGTCGGCTTCTGCGGAAGTAAGGCGCTGTCTCACCCAGAACACCGTGAAATGGGAATAGACGCACCCCCGCGATGTTCCACGCGGACGGGCCTCTGCCGCTAAAAGGCCAACTCCGAAACCCGCCGCGCCGCACCCCTGCGGGTGGCATGAGGATGCAAGGAATCGACCAATGCGCATGCTGCTGTTCCTGGGTATCACGGCGCTCGTGAGTGCCGGCTGCCGCTCCAGCTCCTCGTCCGTTGCCGCGGAGGCGAGCGCCGCATCGGCCGACGAGCGCCTCACCCGGCTGGTGGAGGAGCACTTCGAGGAGACGCTCGTCCTCAGCCCTGTTCGCGCCACGATGATTGGCGACAACCGCTACAACGACCGGTTCACCAATAACCTCTCGGACGAGCATCGCGCTCGCCGCCGTGCCCTCTATGAGCGCTCGCTCGAGGCGGCGCGCAAGCTGGACCCAGCCGCGCTCAGCCCGGAGCAGCGGCTGACACACACCCTCTTCGTGGAGGATGTGGAGGAGGAACTCGACGAGGAGCGCTTCCCGCAACACTTGCTGCCGATCAACCAGTTCTACAGCACGCCCAACTTCTTCGTGCAGCTGGGCTCCGGTAAGGGCGTACACCCCTTCAAGACCGTGAAGGACTACGAGGACTTCCTGGCACGGGTCGATGGGTTCCTGGCGTGGAACGAGTCGGCCATCGCCCGGCTGCGCGAGGGGATCGAGAAGGGCATCGTGCTGCCCCGCGTGCTGGTGGAGCGCACCTTGCCCCAGCTCGCCGCGCACGTGGTGGACAAGCCCGAGGACAGCCTCTTCTTCCAGCCCGTGAAGAACTTCCCCGAGGGCATGGCGGAGGCGGATCGAGCGCGCCTCACCGAGACCTGGCGCGCCACCATCCGCGACAGGCTGGTGCCGGCGTACCGGCGGCTCCACGACTTCCTGCGTGACGAGTACCTGCCGCGCGCACGCCCCACCGTGGGCTTGTCAGCGCTGCCCGGAGGCTCCGAGTGGTACGCCTACCTGGTTCGGAAGACGACCACCACGGACCTGACGCCCGACGCTCTGCATGCGCTGGGACTGCGAGAGGTAGCGCGGATTCATGGAGAGATGGACGCGGTCATCCAACAGCTGAGCTTCAAGGGGGATCGCAAGGCCTTCGAGGCGCACCTGGAGAAGCTGCCCGAGCTGCGCTTCAAGAGCCGCGAGGACATGCTGCAGCGCTACCGGGAGACGAAGGCGCGGGTGGATGCGCTCACCCCACGGCTCTTCGATCTCATCCCCAAGCAGGACTACGAGGTGCGTGCGGTGGAGGCCTTCCGCGAGAAGTCCGCTGCGGGAGGCTCGTACATGTCCGCCAGCCCGGATGGTTCGCGGCCGGGAGTCTTCTATCTGAACACCCGAGGCTACGCGGATGCGCCCTTCATTGGCATGGAGGCGCTCACCCTGCACGAGGGGGCGCCGGGGCACCACTTCCAGATCTCCATCCAGCAGACGCTGGAGCGACTGCCACGCTTCCGGCGCTTCGGAGGCTACACGGCGTACGCGGAAGGGTGGGGGCTGTACGCGGAGACGCTGGGAGCGGAGCTGGGGATGTACCAGGATCCCTACCAGCGTTACGGGGCATTGAGCTCGGAGCTGTGGCGGGCCATCCGGCTGGTGCTGGATACGGGGTTGCACGCCAAGGGGTGGACGCGTGAGCAGGCCATCGCGTGGGCGCTGGAGAACTCGCCGTCGGACGAGCCGCGCGTGACGGCGGAAGTGGAGCGCTTCATCGCCATTCCCTCCCAGGCACTGGCCTACAAAGTGGGGCAGCTCAAGATCTCCGAGCTGCGCGCACGGGCGGAGAAGACGCTGGGGCCTGCCTTCGATATCAAGGCGTTCCACCGGCAGGTATTGGAGGACGGAGCGCTGCCGCTGAAGGTGCTCGAGTCGAAGGTGGATCGCTGGCTGGTGGCGCGCCAGGCGGAGCAGAAGGGCGCCCAGTAGGGCAGGGGTGGCTCCAGGAGGCGGCGGGATTCGAACCCGCCGCGAGGCGGAAGCAGAGCCCGTACAGTACAGTGGAAGGCCGCGACTTCCTGCGGCTGGGGAGGGGCTGGAATGCGGAGAGTCCGGAGAGTCCTGATCGGGTTGGGCTTGCTGATCATGGCCGCTGCGATCGGGCTCGCCACCTGGGAGCCGTTGTTCGCCGTCCGCGCCGCCCCGCCGCCCGCGCACCCATATGACGTGACAATCACTCGCGACAACTTCGGTGTGCCGCACATCTTCGGCAAGACGGATCCCGACGTCGCCTATGGCATTGCCTATGCCCATGCCGAGGATGATTTCTCGACGTTGCAGGAAGTGCTGGCGATGACCCGCGGCCGGCTCGGTGCGCTCAAAGGGCAGGACGGCGCCAAGACCGATTTCGTCGTCCACCTCCTCGGCGCCCGCGCCACGGTCGCGCGCGATTACATGAAGCAGCCCGCCGATGTTCTCGCGTTGCTCGATGGCTACGCCTCGGGCCTCAATCGCTATGCCGAGACGCATCCTGGCGAAGTGCGGTTGTCCAGGCTGTTCCCGGTCAACGGCGAGGATATCGCGACCGGGTTCGTTGTCCGCTCGCCCTTCTTCTTCGGGCTCGAAGGTGTGCTCGGTTCGCTCACCGGCGATAAGCCTCTGCCGGTCGAAAGCGCTGGCTCGCCGCCCGAAGCGCCTGCTGTCACGCCGCTTGGGCCCGAATCGGACCAGGCCGGCTCCAACGCCTTCGTTGTCGCGCCCAAGCGATCGGCGGACGGTTTCACCCACCTCGTCTCCAATTCGCACCAGCCCTGGCGCGGCGGCGCGGCGTGGTACGAGCTTGTCGTCCATTCGCAGACCGGCTGGGATTTCGCTGGCGCGCTCTTCCCCGGCGCGCCCTATCCGCTGCTGGGGCACAACAAGACGCTCGGCTGGACCAACACCGTCAACCGCCCCGACATGATCGACGTCTACAAGCTCGTCACAGACGGCGATCGCTATCGCTATGACGACCAGTGGCGGCAGTTGGAGAAGCAGCGCGTCTGGCTGCCGGTCAAGCTCTGGGGACCGTTCGTGCTGCCGGTGCCCAGGACTGTCCATCGCGCGGTGCAGGGACCGGTGATCGCCAACAAGAGTGGCAGCCATGCGATCCGCTATGGTGGCGGCGACCAACTCAAGATGGTCGAGGCGTATTACCGGCTCAACCGAGCCACCGATTTCGAGCAGTGGCAGGCAGCGCTAGCGATGCAAGGCATTCCCGGCACCAATTTCTTCTATGGCGACGCCGCCGGCAACATCGCCTTTTTCTACAATGCCAGCTTCCCCAACCGGAAGCCGGGCTTTGACTATTCGAAGGTACTGCCGGGCGACACCTCGAGCGCTTATGCGCCGGGCACCGTCCCGTGGAGCATGGTCCCACGCAATGTGAATCCCGCCTCGGGCTTCCTGATCAACGGCAACAATTCTCCCTATCAGGCGGCGGGGCAGGGGTCGGAGATCCCACCTCAACCGCCCTTGCTCGGCGTCGAGACCGACACCACCAATCGCGGTGACCGCGCGCTGGAGTTGATGAGCGCCTTGCCTTCGATCTCCGAGGAAGACTTGAAGCGGATGAAGTTCGATACCGGCGTCGCCAAGGGCGGCTATCTGGAGGCGTGGTTCAAGGAGCTGCTCGCGGTCGACCCTGATGGCGACCCCCTGCTCGCGGACGCGCGCGAGCTGCTCTCCCGCTGGGACTGGAACTGGGACGGAAAGGGACCCGCCGACGCGCTCGCCTTCTCGATCATGCGCGCGCCCAATCGCTTCCATTACGAGCGTAAGCCCAAGCCCGATCCTCGTGCGGTGATGGCCGAGGCGGCGGGCTATCTGCAGAATCATTTCGGCAAGCTCGACGTGCCGCTCGGCGAGCTGATCCGCCTGCGCCAGGGCAAGGTCGACCTGCCTTTGGATGGCGGTCCGGATTCGCTCCGTGCCGCGACCAATTACGAGGAGTCGCCCGACGGCCGCCTCGCGATCCGCCATGGCGACAGCTTCATCATGTTCGTGACGTGGGACAAGGCGGGCAAGGTGCGTTCGGAGTCGGTCCAGCCGTTCGGGTCGGCCAGCACGCGGCCGGATTCACCGCATTACACCGATCAGGCACAGCTCTTCGTGCAGCACAAGTTCAAGCCGGTGTGGTTCGACCCGGCGGAACTCAAGGCGCATGCTGAGAAGAGCTACCGGCCATGATGTTGGGTTCAGTCAGCGCAGGTGCTTGTTGAAGAACTCCGTAAGACCTCGCCGTGCCCCGTCGTGACGGGTTCCCCTTCTCGTGAGACCACCTGCGGCCACACACCAGGAGGTGGTCCGTGGAGTTGGAGAAGGACTTGGAGCAGTTCCGTCAGGAGGCGCAGCG
>NZ_JAXIVS010000034.1 GCF_034259325.1 Hyalangium ruber
AGCGAAGAATTTGGCTCCCAGGCCAACGCGCTGGCCTAGCCGAGCCGGGCACTGATGCGCTCCTCGACCTGCTCCCAGGAAACCGTCTTCACGCTCCCGTTGAGCACTTCACGAGCCCGGCGCTCCACTTCCGCGGACCACTCGACCTGGGCCTCCGGGTCCTCGGCCTCTACCTCCAAGCTGAGCAGAAGCTTGTGGGCAACCTCGGCGCGCTCCTCCGGGGGAAGCCGCAGCACATCCGAGAGGAGGTCTTCCTTGGTCGCCATCGGGCAGAGTTTAAGCCCCGCCCCATGCACCGGCAACGAACGCCCAGCCCGGAGGGCTGCCAGAATCGAGCCCTCTCCGCTTGCCGCGGGTTTGCGGCTGAAGGGTGTCGGGAAAAAACAAAAGCCCTGGAGTTTCTGCGGAAGTCCGCGAAACCCCAGGGCTTTCGAATGGTCGGGGAGACAGGATTTGAACCTGCGACCCCTTGGTCCCGAACCCTCCTTGGGGGCGTCGGAGGGGGGCTCCCAGGAGGCTTCCGCTCCCCCTAACTACTTGAAATCACTCAGCTTTCTAGGGGTGACCAGGCAGCGACTTGTCCAAGGTTTCGCACCGATTCGCACCGATTCCGCTACCCGGCCGCTACCAGATGGCGCGCCCAACGGGTCCGAGGTTCCACCCCACCTTGAGGATCCTCACGGGGCCAGGTTGCTGACGGTTGAGGAGATCGCCCGCTGCCTTGGCGTCTCGCGTGCCACCATCTACAAGCTTTGCTCGGAGGGCAGGCTGCCCCACCTGCGAGTATCCAACGCTATCCGCTTCCGGCCCTCAGACCTTGGAGCCCTGCTTCAGCGGTGATGAGGCGAGGCCCGCAACCTCAGGTCGAACCGGGACTTACTGATTACGAACGGGGATAGGCGAGGGCTGCCTGGGCCTCTTCCCTCTGAAAATGGCTTGTCTTGGCCGCCTCTGGCATGTCCTGAGTGGGGAAGAAATCCCCGTGTCCCCTACTCCACCGCGCGCCACCTCGTGCCCGAGTGCTTCCAGGCAACACGGCCCCCACTCGCTCTTGGTGGAGGCCTCGGTAGGGATACGCGCCTTGGTTCGGCCTCCCAACATCTCCACGAAACGCCCCGCTAGGTGCTGGGGCTCGGCATGCGCGCCCGCCTCGCCCGTGGCCCCCGAGGTTCGACGTGTGAAGCTCAGGGCCGGCAGACCAGCGAGGTGGAGGATTTCGCCCGCTCGAGTTCCTTCAACGCTCCGTCCACCAGGGCTGATGCCAGCGGCTTGGACTCCTGCGGCGTGGGCACTCTTCCTGGTGTGGCCCAAGGCACCCCAGGCACGGAGACGCGGAAATCGCACCCCATCTGCTTTCCGTCCTTGAACACCCGGGCGCTCACTTCCAGAGTCGCCGACGTTCGTTTCCCGCCCTTTTTCCGGTAACTCCCCACCAACTGGTATGCGCCTGGTAACTCCGGAACATCTACGAAGGCCAGCGTCGGCTGGCGCACGCCACTGCGGTCCCGAAGCTCCGAGACCACCGCCGCCTTTACTCCGGAGATGTCCAGCCACTCGTCGCGCTCGAAGAAGTTCGGAAGCACGAACCTCGGGCGGGGATCCTGCACCAAGTGCTTCAGGATGATCCCCTGCTCCGGTGGGGTGACCTGGCCAATGTAAAAGTTGCCCCCTCCTCGGGGCATGGCGATCACCGGCTGCTGTGCCCGGCTCACTCCCCGCGCCAACTCCGGCACCTTCTTCGAGGCGTATTCGAAGAGCCGCCCCACGTCCACCAGCGACTCCTCCGCCAGCCCCTCGGCCGACATCCCCTTGAGAAGACTGTACGTCAGCACGCCCTGCCCGAACTCCGGGGCCTCGTAGCTCACCGCGTCCGACGACGCCCCTGCCAGCACGTACATGCCGGTCTGGTCCTGCATCTGCTCCATCGCTCGCACCTGGCTCGACGACATGCCCCGCGAGCCGGTCATCTTCAGCACCATCGCTCCCGAGTTGCAGGTATCAAGGATCATCACCTGCTTCGTCGCCGGGCTCTTCTTCAGGGCCTCATTGAGGGTCTCGCTGGAGAGCGTTCCACCGCAGCGTAGCTCGGGGTCGCTCATGTCCAGGCTCCAGGCGTCCTGGGTCAGGTAGTGATAGGCCTCGTGGTTGCCGTGGCGGGACGCCGCCCCGTGCCCGGCCAGATAGACTACCACGATGTCCTCGGGCCTGGCGTCCTTGAGTTCCTCGAGCGCCCGGAGCAGGTTCATCTTGTCAGGGGTGCAGGGACTCTGGGAGGGCTTCAGCGAGCAGGAGTTGCCATCACCCTCCGGTTCGGTGAAGCGCCTATCGCCGGAGGCAAGCCCCGTGAGTGCTGGCAGGCAGAGATCCTGGCGTTCAGCGGTCGAGGAGAGCCGACGGATATGCACCCGATCGCATGTCTTGCCCGCCGCGAGGTCTTCCGCGCTGCACAGCAGCCTGCGTGCGGCGGTATCAAGCGCCCGGGCGAAGTCGTCGGCATCCTTGGCGGCATAGCGCAGGTCGATGCCGGCGCCAGTGTAGTCCGAGACTCCAGCCACAACGGCCCAGAGTCTAGGCACCACGAGTTCCGCTTCCGTTACGGGAACGTCCACGTCCGTGGCGCCGCGGGTGCCGATGCGAGGCGGGGAATACTCGAACGTCACAGGCTTGCCGAGAAGGTACTCCTCATCGTTGTAGGCTTGGACGGAGATGCGGTTGACGGGGCGCTGCGGGGCCGTGTCCGTCTTGGTGCCCGGGAGCCGGACCGTATGAGCTTGGAAGTAGCGGAACAGGGGCTTCAGGGGAATGTCACAGGTGAGCCGTCCGGGTTGGCGCTCGCAGCGCGCATCCTTCGCCGCGTCAGGGGCGACCGACTCCACTCGCGGGCTCTTGGACGACTCTGGGCCGGAGCGCTCCAACGAGAGTTGAAGCACTTCTTTGCCGTTGATGGCAACCTGCGTCCGCCCGATGCCGCCCCCGCGCTCTGTAAGCTCGATGTGGAGGGCGGGAGCGTTGGTGGGTCCCTGAACCCTTGCCTTGACGTCCGGGTAAAGCCGGGGATCGTCAAAGCGTTGCACGTCTCGCAGGGGCTCGGAGGAGTAGCCCATCAACCGCGCCAGTAGATTGGGCTCGTAGTAACGGCTCTTGAGCTGAGAAAGGCTGATGGTCTCGAAACCATTTACCACCCAGTAAAGCCCATCGATCTCTCCACCGTTGGATGCGTCATAGCGGCCACTGGGGTCGATCACCGCCCAGGTTCCATCGGTGAATGAGTAGAGCTTGCACAGCTCAAGTCCGGTGCGGGTGTCCCACAGGCGAGTGGTGTTGTCCGCCCCATAGGTGATGAGGAAGCGACCATCGGCTGAGACGTCGAGGGAACGGATAGGACCAGTGTGGCCTGGGATGGGAGAGCCGGGTACGGGGAAGACGCGGAGCGGCTCCGCGCGCTCATGCGCTTCACCCAGGATTGACTCCAGCGACCACATCTGGACAATGCCATTTAACCGCCCTAGGACGAGCATGTCCCCCTTCTTCGAGAATCCCGATAGCGACCAATCAGGGAAAGTATGGATGGGCCGTGGCGCCCTCGGATTCCTCAGATCCCAAAGCAGGGTGCGCACATTGAAACTCGAATCCTTATAGGAATAATGAGAGGCCAGCATGAACCGCCCATCTGGAGAGATGAATGCGGACTCAAGCGTGACCGCATCCAGCCCCTCCGCGTAGCCAATCCGTGTTCCTGTCTTGGTGTCGTAGATGGCCAGCACGATCTCGGAGAGTTCCTTCTCGGGCTCGAGCCTCCCGCGTGCCACAAAGAAGCTCCCGTCGGGTGACAGCGCTTCCAGCTCGTGACCCGGATAGGCGCTCAGTTTCCGCTGTAGCTGTTCCCTTAACCGGATTGTCTGTTGCGGGTCTGATTTACTCCCCCCGGCAAACTCAGTCGTTTGCTCGGGGATCCGTGTGCTGTCGGACGCGGCATCCCAGAGGTACGGCCCCGAACTCGTGGAGACGAGCATCCGGCTTGACTCCTCTGGCGCGAAGGAAACCTGCAGCACGTTCATCGCCCGCTCGTTGAGACGGGAGACCTGAGTGAAAACGGGCGTGCTCTCGGCCGTGGGTGAGGAGCTATACACGGCGAGATGCTTATAACCGTCTTGACTCAGCACTAGGTAGCGCCCGTCCTCTGACCATTCTGCCCAATCGGGTATGGGGTCCCGTTCCATCAAGGTGTCGAGAGACAGTTTCAGCCGCACCGCCCTCCAGTGTGCCAAGTCGAAGAACCAGTCTTCCTGGCCCTGATTGAAATGGAACCTGTCGAAGTACGAATTGAAGGATCTGCGGATTGTATTGCTCTCTCGTAAGATTCGTAACGGCGCTCCGCGTGTGATGTCCCAGAGCGTCATCTTTCCGTAAGCCGAGATGATCAAGGCCTCCTGGAGATCCGGTGACAGCCCCCCAAAGTGGTGGTGTTTCACCATTTCGATGCGCCGGACGAGCCGGCCCGTCACCATGTCCCAAACTTCCACTAGGCGGGCGTGCCTCAGGCTGGGTGACCCACGGACTAGATGACGGCCATCCCCATGACACACCGTTGAATTACCCGACAAAGGATGACTTGTCTGTGGCAGCGCTGGAAGCATGCGGACCCGCCTCCAGGTACCGGTGTCCCAGAGCGTACCGCCACCCACGGGGTCCCCACTCAGCAGCCAGCGGCCGTCGGGCGAGAATCGCAGACAGGAAAGCCCACCGGGAGACAGTTCCCCGAGTGGGCGTCCTTTTCGGCCTTCCTCCCCAGGCGGCGGGACATCCCAGAGAATGAGTTGCCCGCCTGCCGAGCCACTGATGACCCGGTGTGCACCTGGCAAGAATCGGACCTTAAGGTCTTGGCCCGTCGTGTCCCGGCCCAACACCCGCCCCGCTCCGGTCGTGACGTCCCATACCTGGATGAAGCCGGCCACGTCGGCGGTCACGACGCGCAGGGAGTCGTCACTGAATGCGGCAGCCGTGATCGGCGCCTGATGTCCCTCGAGCCGCAGCAGTATCTCGCCCGTGTCCGCCTTCGAGAGCACGGCGACAGAGTTATGGACGGTGAGCACGAGGCGAGGCATGCCCGGGCTCTCAGGCCCCACGACGACGACCCCAGGCACCGACCTGATGCCTTGGGCGGCCACCAATCGCAGGGGCGGAGCGCGCTTGGGCGCCTCCACACTCATGGCTTGGGCGGCACCGCCCTCCACCGGTCTGGAGTCAGTGGCCGGCACCGATGCTGCCTTCTTCTCTTCAGGACCCCATGCGTGGGCTTGAAACTCGAGCTTGAACGGCACACTGCGCAGGGTACCCGCTGCATTCTCGGCTTCGAGTTCCAAGGAGTTGGAGCGGGTCCCGCCTTCGGGGATGTGCACCCAGAACTCTGGAATCACGTTCCGGAAGGAGGATAGGGAGAGATCGCAGTCCAGCCCCGTCTGATGCTGACGACAGGCTTGGGCCACGGTCCGGAGGTCGAGCAAGTACTCCGCGCCATTGAGCGTCACCCGGATGCGTCCGATTCCGCCCGAGCGAGCCCGCACCTGGAACCGGAGGCGGGGCTCGTCGAAGCCTTGCCACTCCACCACTCCGTCCAGGGTCGGCGCGAGCGGACGTTGCTCGAGGGAATCCACGGGGAGCAGTGGCGAGGGATTGCCCCCCAACAGTTTGCCCAGCAGCCCGAGTTCCTGCCGCTGTTCGTGGAAGCGCTCGAGCGGGAAGACCTCGTCACCAGACCGCCACGAGAAGCCCGCTGCCCAGCTCGAACGGGAACCATCAAAACGTCCATCCGGACCGAGCACTAGCCAGCCATCTCTCCAAAAGAACAACTCGGCCAGCCGTCTCCCAGTCGCGGACTCAAAGAGGTGGATGGCCCCCCCGTCGTACACCACGAGCATGCGGCTGCCATCGAGCGAGAACGTACTGCTTCGCACATCCATGGGGTGCATTTCCTGGAGCTGGCCAACCGGCTTGAGCGTGGCCACATCGAGGATGCGTCCATTGATGACCACCCGATCGCCACTAGGGAGAAAGACTCCAAACCCCTGGGCCCGCTCCGCTCTCAATGACGATCTGCAGGCCAACTTCCTTCCTGTGGTATGCTCCCATTCACATACAAAGAGCGCAGAGGTCTTGTCTTGAATCCCAGCCGCCAGTACCCGGCTGCCGTCGGCAGAGAAGGCGGCCGCCAGCACAGGCCCGCTCTCCATGCCTTCCAGAGGGGGAAGCACCCTTCCTTGCTCCAAGTCTGCCCGGATGATACCCGTTTCGTACCCCAACAACAGGAAGCGGCCATTGGGGTCCGGCGAGTGCCGGACCGAAACGATCTTCTTGTTCATCCATGTGGAATCCAGCTCCAACTTCCGAGTCCATTGTGCGCTCTCCTTGTTCCATGTGAGCAGGACCAAGCTGACCCCATCGGTCTCGAGGTTGGACGTGCTCACCACCAGCGTGATCGAACCCTCGGGTGTCAAGGACCCATGATGGACGTAGAAATCATAAGGGAGCTTAGCACTGAAGCGCTCAATGCCGGTGTGCACCTCGCGCACCAGCACCCGACTTTCAGAGTCATACTTGACCTCCAACTCAAGTTGGCCATCGGATGACCAAGCCATTAGTCCTTCGAGGCCATCATGCGCTGAAGGTCCTGGTGATTTAGGAAAGCGATAATCTTTTTCTCTTGGAATAACGCTATCCCGCGGAATGACACGAGTTGCATCCGGTGTGATGAATGCAGCCTGTACGTCTTGCATACCAATGAGCCCAAACTTCCTGACCCACTTGCCCGAGGCTGTGTCGACGACGATGATTCTTCCAGCGGTGACGTAGGCCGCCAGACGGTTCTCCGGACTTCCGACCAGGAGGCTGTCATCGATTTTGTCATCCCGAAACAGGCCCGAGTCCCGCGGAATGACCCATCGAGGAGGGGCCATGACAGGGGAAGACAAATCCCACCAGCCGATGGCCCCGTCCCGCCCCCTGATCGCCAACAATCCACGTCCGTCCGGTGAAAAGCGGGGCGGGTGCCGATAATCCAGACCCTCAGCATCCACGAGCGGCTGAGGGGGGCCGCCCGCAGTCAGGTCCCACAGAAGGGGCTTGCCCGAATACAAATAGGTGGTCACGAGCCTGCGGCCATCAGGGGAGAGGGCCGCCGAACTCAGCGTGAATGGACTTCCCTTCAGTAGTAGGGGCTTCGCCCGCGGCGCAAGCGGCTGGTACACTTCCAATGTGTGGGGCTTGTCTCCGTTGATGACGACGGCCGCCAAGTCAGGTGTTGGTACGACCCTCGCTTTGCAGGAGACTTCGAACGTCGTGAGTGGCTGCTCCCGCTCAGCGGAACGGAACTCATAGGTGCACCCCCCTCCAGGAACGAGCCACCGATCACCTCCCGGTGAGAGGCCCACCACCGGATCTTCCAGTCCGCTCGTGACCTGCCAGGACGGGCGTCTGGGTTGTCCCGTGGTGAGGTCGAGCCACTGGATGGAGATCGTGTTCCCATTTGGGATCATGAGTAGAAGGGACTTGCCGTCATCACCGAGCGCGGCTTTTACCCCACTACCCGGGACCCACACATCTCCGAACAGCTTGTCTGTCGCGGTCTCGTAGACCAGCACCCGAGTAACCTTGGATTCATCCTCGAACTCAGCAGCCGAGAGAATGCCGAAGAACTGGCCATTGTGGCTGCCGAAGAATTGGCCACTGTGGAACCCTTCGAACAGTAGAGATTCCCTGTCCGGGAACAGCGGGCTCAAGAGCCTTGGCGGGCTCGAGAGCCTTGGTGATGAGGCGAGGGCGGAGGGCTGCACCAAGGCGTACAGACAGAGCAACATCTGAAGGAACAGCCTTTGCGCATGGCTGAGATGCCTGGTGATATGCATGTTTTTCATGACAGTCTTTTTCGTCAGTAGACGACGAAGCTGAGATTGACCGTGGGGAGGACACGCTGGATTCCTCCAATGGGCAGGTGGATGCCGCCGCACAGCACCAGACTCAGGTCACGTTTGGCCAACTTCGGTTGGTACGTCAGGAAGGCGTTTCCACCCGTGCCGCCCAGAGACTTGAAGTCCGACGACGCTCCCGCCGCCAAGCCGAAGATTCCCATCTTCACCAGGCGCGGAGGCCCCGAAGCGCAGCGCCCCCTGAGCGAGGAACGAGTTCCCCAGGGTCGCCAGCAGGCTCGGGCTGAAACTCGGCAGGCCGAAGCTCAAAAAGTCAGGTGCTTCCATCCAAAAGTGGCTCACGGCATCGCTCGCGAGTACTGCGGGAGAGGCCCGGAGGTTGGAGGGCGGCGATGAGGCCTATTTCTCGCCCTCATACAGGTCGATCTCCGGGAGTTGCTCGTCGAACGGCGGCTCCGCGCGCGAGATGGCCGTTCCCTCCACGAACAGATCGATCTCCGCCTCGCGGCGCGCCACCAAGCCCGGCAGCACCTTTCCCTTGGCCTTCGTCCACCGGCGCAGTTGGTTGGGCACCTCGTCGAGCTTGCCGTCGTTGATGACCTTCAGCAGGCTCGAGCCTTTGAAGTTGCCAGCACCCGCGTTGTAGACGAAGTCACAGATCGCATCGAACTGGGGCTGGGTGAGAGGCTTCTGCACCAGCGCCATCACCGCCCGTTCGGCCTTGGCCATGTCCTGGCGCAGCAATTCGACGCCGCGCTCGCGAGAGATGCCCTGCTGGAACTCCGCCTCCACGGTCTCGTCACACGGCGCCTTCTTGATGAGGTGTCCGTACCCAACGGTGCAGAGCCCAACCGGGTCGTTGTACATCCGCGGCTCGAACCCCTCGAACTTCGTGGTGACCGCGAGCCCCTTGTCGCTCATGTTCAGTTCGGGGAAGTCAGCGGACGGGACCCACCGCTCGACCTCTTCGGGCTCCTCCTCCAGGAGAAGGAGGGGCACCATCCGCTCTTCGGCCGGAGCGGCGGTGGTGGCGGTGGCCGTCGCAGTGCCCCCCCCGGCTCTGGTCGTAGTGCACCCCCAAGCCAGCATCGAGCTTAGACCCACGAGGGCCCATATCTGGCAGCGCTTCATCATCGGATTCCTCATCTGTTCCAGACCGGTTTCCTTCCCATCACAGCGTTTTCGAGGCGTTCAGCGCCCCGAAGATCAGGGGCTTGCTCAGGTTAAAGGTCCCCGGACGGTTCATCGGGCTGGCCTCCCACTCCTGAGTGATCTGCTTGTGCCGCCAGCACTCGACGCGCACCATGTCCGACTTGTCCCAGGCGCCCCACTTCTCATTCTGGCCACTCTTGGCGCGGAGAATGCGCTGGTACTCGACTCCCACATCCATCTGGGCTGTCTTGTCCTTGGAGAGTATGGCGCTGCTGTCGAAGGCGTGGGAGCCCCAGGCAATGGACTTCTCGGGGTCGATGACCATCACCACGTGTCCGTCGTTCTTCGTGGAGGTCTTTAGGCGGCGGTACACGAGCACGTCGCCAGGCCGTAGCTCCGGGTCACCTATGCAACTGTTGAACTGGTCCCGCATGGCGCTCTTACCGAGCTTCCCCTGGTGCGCGATCTCGGTCAGGAAGGCGCTCTTCTCGTCCACCATGTCCCAGGTGGAAAGGGGGCTGCCCCGCTTGTTGACGTCCGCGGGGATCTTCAAGTTCTTCGCCACGCCCTTGTTGTACTGAAGCCCGGAGCGGGTAAATGCGTACCAGATGGCCCTTGAGCACTCGATGCCGATGTCGAGGTTCTCCTCGTCGCTCAGCTTCTCCCAGCGCCCAACGTGGTCCTTGTTGTAATGGGCGCCGTCCGTCCCCTGCTGGCTTTCATAGCGGTGGGTCAGCTCTGCGGTCATATAGAGCAGCTTGTAGAGCGCCGAGTTCGTGTTTGCCGGGAGTTGCTCGCGGATGTCGTAGTGCGGGAGGGTGAACTCGCGCTTGTCGCTCTTCTCCTGCGCCAGAGAGTCCTTGAAGCCGCTGTTGGCCACCGTGACCAGGGCCACGTGGCTTGAGGTCCAGGTGTTGGGCTCCGTGACCTCGACGTCGTCCGCCCCCCGGGTCCCTCCCAAGTAGGCGGCCAAGGCGCCCTGCAGTCCGATGCCTGGGCCGCGGGTGGCAGCAGGTTCCGTTAGATCCGACCACTTGACCTGCTCCCGAGTGCCGAACACCAGCAAGTGATCCCTCGCCTTGAGGGGCGGAGCGGACCGTTTGGTCATCTTGAAGGTGTACTCAAGTGTCTTCCCGGGCTCGAGGGTGATGAACTGCTGCTCCTTCCTGGCCGGGCTGGGGAAGCCATCGATGCCGCCATCCGCAGTCATGAACACTCCGCCCACGTACAAAGGGATTTTCGGCGCGTCATCGGCCAACCGGACCCGGACCTGCCAGCAGACATCTAGCGGGATCTCCACCTTGACGCTGCCCGCGGGGTACTTCGTGCTGTCCCAGCGCTCGGCAGCCTTGTCACAGTCGGCGTTGAGCCCTTTCTTAAGGGGGACCACCTGGACCTGCAGGGTCTGGTCGTTCTTGAATTCAGTGCCCGCCTCGCCCTTCACCAGCAGCAGGGCCTTCTGGCGGGCGTGCTGGCCCAGGTTCCTCGCGACCTTAGCGGGCTCTTCCACGGGGTCCTTGAAGGCATAGCTGCTGCGCAGGACACCGAAGGCATCGAAGAGTTGCAGGTTGCCGTCGCTGCCCTGACTCAACGTCCACACCTCGGTGCCCTTGTCCTTCGCCTTCAGCACCTGCACGGTGTTCTGGAGGTCCAGGTTGGCGGCGATGGCGTCGATGATGCGTTTGGCCCGGTCCGGTGTGATGGCGCCCGGTTTTCCAGGAGGCGCGAAGCGGGCGGTGAGCGTGACGCTGTCCTTGCCAGGGAGGGCCAGCATTGCGATGTCCCCCAGTTGGAGCGACTCGAGCCGCGCCTTGTTCTGCGCAGTCTCCTTGTCCGCGATGTCCACCGTCGCCCCTTCGACACCGTTCATCGCGGTGACGACGCCCGTCGCCTTCGCCTTGGTCGGGTCGTTGAGGTCGGACATCGTGGTGGCTGCTCCCGGCGTGCCCGGCAGGTTGTAGATGCGCACTTGGGCACCGGCGCTCCAGCCTGGAAGTGGTGTACCCTTGAGATCGAGCATCCGCTTGGGGGCGTGGCTCCCGTCATTTCCCTTGAGGCGGATGGCGGAGACGAAGTAGCCCGTCGGCCGCTGGATGGTGGATGCACCGAAGACCTTCAGGTTGGTCCGGCCGCCCTGAACCTGCACCTTCTGGTCGCTGCGTGCCGCGACGAGCGGATCGAGACGCCTCTGGAGCTGGTCGTAGGTGAGGGCAGTGCCCGCCGAGTCACGAAGGACTTGGATGAGAGCGGTGGTGAAGAAGCCTTCTTTCAGGCTTTTGCTCTCCTTGGCCGCCGTGCCATCCACTGCGGCGGAGATGAAGTTCAGGCCGGGGAGATCCTCGCCGTCCCACTGGGCGCTTCCTGGCGAGGCAACTGGAATCCCGGCGCGCAGGTCCAGCGTCTCCCTGCTGGTATCGAAGTAACGCGTCTGTGCGGTGGTGTTCTCGCCCCCACGGGTGGCCGTGCCTGAATTGCAGGAGTCCAGGATGACGGTGACGTTCTGCTCCCGCTCCTGGGAGCCGTCGCTATTCATCTTCTTAAAGAGCCGGCCGAGCATCATGTTGAGCTTGTCGTCGACCAGATCGGGCACGTCGCCACTACGGGCGTCCCAGAGCATGAGGGTTTCGTCCTTCTGATCAGGCTCATCTCCGTTGCCATCCCGGGCCTGGGAGCCGTGGCCGGCGAAGAAGACGACGACCACGTCGCCGTCCTGCGCGCGCTTCACCAGGCTGTCCTCAAAGGCTTTCTCGAAAGCGGCGAGGCTCGCCTCGCTATTCTTGAGCAGGCAGACGTTGCCCTTGGGGAAGCCGAAGCCACCCACGGGGTCCGTGAGCAGCCGGTACATGCGGTCGGCATCCGTGGGCGGACCAGCGAGGTTCGTCGGCCTGGGGTGGTTCTTGTACTCGCCGACGCCGACCACCAGCGCAAGCCGCCGGCGACCCGCGAGCTCGCCGTCCTTCTCCGGGACGGCTGGCGCATCGAGCGAGCAGGCCCGGTTGGGGAGGATCTCCTCATGGGCGCATTCAGCGGCGAAGGCCGGCCCCTGAAATAACATCAGCATGCAGGTGGCAAAAGCGAGCTGTTTCGGCTTGAGTCTGTTTCGGATCATCAGCGGTCCTCGGGCACGCAGGCCCGGAATGTCGCACTCGTCTGCCCTCTAGAGCCTCTCTTAGAGCTCCTAACAAAAATCAGGGTTGAGGGGCCTCTCCCCTCGGGGCGGTGGCTCCAGCTCTTATTTTTGTTAGGCGCTCTTACTGCAAGGGGGACAGTAGTTCGGAAGTCAACAAATTCGCAAGCAGCGCCTCAGCGCAACCCCTTGCAAGGTGAGTGCGGAGGTGCCTCGTCGCAGGGGGAGCGTACGAGAAGGCAGCAGAGGTTGAGCGCCGCGCGCCGAGCGGTGGGCATTTGCTTTGCGGCCCGGCGACTCGCTCACCGTCCCATGATCGGCTTTGTCGATAGGCTTCAGGTCATCAATTTCTCTCCTCCCTGCTATCCAAGCTACGGGGCTCCTGGCAGTTACTCTGGCGGGACTGACTCCCGCCGAACGCGCCAGCATTCGCTGGATGCACATTGGGCCGGGTTGCTGCGCCGGACGTTCGCGCTGGACACTTTTTTGCCTGCGTGAGGTGTGGAGGCAGGCTTAAGGGTGCTGGCGATCATGGTAGTGCCATTATCGTAGTGCCATTATCAGCCGTCCCCCACCCTCCCACGATCCATCCCCCTCTTCCTTGGGTATAAGCCCTCGGCGGAGTCCCTCCGCTGACGTTCGGATGACTGCGACTGCAACCCGCTGGAATTGCCCATCGTAGCGCCCCGAGCGTCCCCTACCCCACTCAACCCTGCGCCCTCACTGGCGCGCATCACGCGCGCCACGTGGGCTCCATGCCCTTCGTGCGCGCGCCGCACGGAGGACACCGTGAAGAAGATCATCCACACCGTCCGGAGTTGCTGCCTGTTCCGAGCGATGACGTTCGAGGAGGCCAAGCGCCTCTGCATGAACCTCAGCAAGTCCATAGTGCGCGAGCACGAACGAACCAGGAAGGCGGCCCTGGACCGCAACGATGACCGGTAAGTCCTCGCCGAGCCCCGTCCCGACACGGAGCTGCCCCGTCCTTGGCCGCACGGAGGGAGAGGTGGTCAGCCCTGGGCCTTCGGCAGCGTGACGGTGCCCGGGTTCTCGATGGCAGCGAGCG
>NZ_JAXIVS010000035.1 GCF_034259325.1 Hyalangium ruber
TCCTACGAAATGCCCCGCCGCAGTTACCCCACGCTCGCTGAGCTGCTCGCCGCTGTCCGCAGCGCCTTCACCAGCTACCGAAACCGCATGCGGAAAAAGTGAACATGATCTATGGCGGACCGCTTAGCAAGGATCGGCGTGCTGCTCACGGGGTGACACGCTCCCGGCGGCGACGCCCTGCCCAGGTGGCGAGGGCCGAGAGCACAACCAGCGCCGCGCTCGCGCCTCCACCGTCGGACTGACAGCCACAACCGCTACTCGACTCCTCCCGGACCTGAACGGTGACGTTGAACGAGCACTGCGCGGCGTTTCCGGCAGCATCCGTCGCGGTGACAGTGACGCGGGTCTCCCCCTCGGGAAAGTGGGAGCCGGACTCCGGCGAGGCGGTGACGGAGGAGGAGGAAACGAGGTCCGTCGGCTCTGGCAGCACATACGTCACGGAGGTGCCAGCCGACTTGTCCGTGCTCACCCGCACGTCATCCGGACAGCTCAGCGCCGGAGGCGTCGTGTCCCGCACCGTCACCTGGAAGGAGCACGAGGCCTGATTGCCCGCTGCGTCCTCCGCCGTCGCCGTGACCGCCGTGTCCCCCGGCGGCAGGGTGCTCCCCGACGGCAGCGAGTACGTCACCGTCGGATTCTCGGTGATGACGTCGGTCGCGGTGGCGGGGGGATACGACACCAGCGCCCCCGCCGGCCCCGTCGCCTCCACTCCCAGGTCCACCGGGCAGGTGATGTCCGGAGGCGTCTGGTCGACCACGCCGAGCGTCACGGTAGCGACGTTGCTGTCCAGGCCGCAGTCCCGCACCCGGAAGGTGAAGCTATCCAGCCCCAAGTAGCCCGAGGCGGGCGTGTACGTGACGGAGGGCGGCGTACCGCTCAACGTCCCGTGGGCCGGAGGGGTGACGATGGCGAAGGTCATCGGAGGCCCCGCCTCGGCATCCGTCGCCACCAGCGATAGATTCACAGGTACACCGTACGACGTGGAGCCCGTCAGGTCCTGCGCCACGGGCGCGGTGTTCTGCACCACCCGCACCATCCGCCCGCCACCTATCGCATTGGCGAAGACGGAGAGCACATAGGCACCCGGCGTCGTGCTGGCGGGAATGGACACCGTCACGCCAGTGGCGGACATCTCGGTGCCCGGCAACATCCGGAGCCGGCGCCCCTCGGCCGCCTGCAGCCGCACCAGCGGGAAGTTCGTCGCGGAGTCCCTGTAGTCTCCCATGCTGGCTCCGGAGATGCCCCGGAACAGCGTCCCGGTGATGCGCGCGGTACAGTCGCTCACCAGCGCGTCGGGTCCCGTCACCACCGAACGCCAGGCCGGCTGCGCCCCGGTGTCCTCGTACAGCTCGGCGCTTGAGAGCCACACGCCCCCGGCGCCCTGCCCTCCCAGCGCGAGCACCTCGCTCGAGGGCAGCACGACGGTGTCGAAGCGCAGCCGCTGGGCTGCGAGGCCCGACACGGGCTTCCAGGTGTGGGTCGCGCCGTCGTACAGCTCCGCGGTGGCGAGCACCGTGCTCCCTGGCCCCTGCCCTCCCGCGACGAGGACCCGGCCGGAGGGCAGCAGCGAAACCGAATGGAGTGCGCGCGGGCCGGCCAGTGTCCCCGCCGGGCCCCAGGTGTTGGAGACCGGGTCATACACCTCCGCCGACGCCAGCGCCGTCGCGAGCGCGGTCCCCGCCACCGCCAGCACCCGGCCCGACGGCAGCAGCGTCAGGGTGAAGGAGGCCCGTGCCTGCGAGAGGCTCGCGGCAGGGGCCCACGTGTTGGAGGCCGGGTCATACAGCTCCGCCGAGGCCAGCGGCGCGCTCCCGTTCTCGCCACCCGCCACCAGGACCCGTCCGTCGTGCAGCAGCACGGCCGCGTGACGCAAGCGGGGCGTGGCGGTCGACCCGGCTGAACTCCACACGTTCGCGACCGGGTCATACAGCTCCGCCGTCCCCGTGCCCACGCCACCCACGACGAGCACCCGGCCCGAGCCAAGCACCGTCGCGGTGTGCCCATCCCTGGCGGTCGTCATCGAGCCCGCGGGCGTCCAGGTATCGGCCACGGAATCGTACTGCTCCGCCGAGGCCAGCGGCCCCACGCCATTCCCACCTCCGACGGCGAGCACCCGGCCGGACGGCAGCAGGCTCAGCGTGGCGCGCTCGCGCGGGGTGCTCAGGGAGGCGGCGGGAGCCCAGGTGTTGCTCGCGCGCGTGTAGCGCTCCGCCGTCCCGAGCACGCCACTCGCGCCCCGGCCTCCCGCGACCAGCACCTGTCCCGACGGCAGCAGCACGGCGGCGGAGCCCCGGCCCTGCACGAGATTGCTGGCCGGAGCCCAGCGGTTGCTGGAGGACTCATAGAGCTCCACGTCCGCATAGAAGGTCAGGCTCGGGTTCGAGCTGAAGCCACCCATGACCAGCACCTGACCGGTCGTCAGCAGGGTGGCGGTGGCATTTTCGCGAGCCACCGCCAGCGTACCGGCAGCGGCCCAGGTCCCCGTCGCCGGGTCATACAGCTCCGACACGGGCTGCGGGTTGCGCGCCGCGTCCGAGCCACCCTGAATCAGGACCTTGCCATGGGGCAGCAGGGTGGCCGTGTGCCCATTTCGCGGATGGATGAGCGCGCCGGTGGCGGTCCACGTATTGGCCACCGGGTCATAGAGCTCCGCGTGGGGGGTGATCCCCGCGCTCGTGAAGCCTCCCGCGAGGAGGACACGGCCATCGGGGAGCATCGTCGCGGTCGCATAGTGCCGGGGAACCAGGGGAGGCGCCGCCAGCGACCAGGTCCCCGCGACGGGGTCATAGAGCTCCGCGACGGGCACCTCCCCCGAGACGTTGTTGAAGCCGCTGACCACCAGCACCCGGCCGTCCCTCAGCGAGGTGGCGGTGTGGGCCCGGTGGACGACGGACATGGAGCCTGTGGCGGTGAAGGTGTTCGTCGCGGCGTCGTAGAGCTCCGCCGTGCTCAGGTTGGCGCCTCCCGCGACGAGCACCTGCCCCGAGGACAGGAGGGTGGTGGTGCTCAGGCTGCGAGTCGCGGCCATCGCCCCCGTGGCGGACCAGGTGTTCGTCGCGGCGTCATGGATGCGTGCCGACGGGCTGCCGTCCATGAAGATGAGAGCCTTCCCGGTGGGAAGCAGGACACCCGACGTGACGTTGCCCTGGATGCCGGGACTTCCGGCGGAGGCCCAGGTACCGGTCGCAGGGTCGAAGCGTTCGGCGGCAGTCACGAACCCGTTCCGGTTGACGCCGCCCGCCACCAGGATGGTGCCATCGGGCAGGAGCAGCGAGATGTGCTGGGCCCTCGCGGTCGCCATGCTGGCCGTCGACGACCAGCCTGGGGCCACCACCACGTCGGCGGCAAGCTCGGGGAAGGAGGCCCGCGCCAGGGAGACTGCCTCCACCGAGGATGGCAAAGTGCTCTTCTCCTCGCATGCGAGGACGAAGACACCGCAGAGCACCACGAAGATGAGACGTCCCGAGATCCAACCTGACTGCATTCGCCCTCCAGGCCCAGACATGCGCCATGGGTTGACGCGCCAGGGGCACGCCACACGCGGAAGTCCTCCGCGTGTGACACCGCGTGTATCACGCTCCGAGCGACTCCAGGTCCAGAGAGGACGTTTTACCGAGCTGTTGGGCAGCAGGCCCAAGGCACGCATCCTCCTGGAGGCGTCCACCAAATCATCCCCACCCTTAGCCGCCCTCGCTCCTTGGCCGCTTCCCTCCTCCGCCCCTCCTCTCCCTCAACATCGCTTCTATTCTTTCGAACTAGAAGCGGACCGAGGTGATCAGGTCATTCCAGGGCCCCGCCGGGATGGAGTTGATGTCGCTCACACTCTGGGACGTGCTGAAACACCTGCCCGTCTGATCCAGGTGCTCGCAGAAGGTCGCGACATGCGGGCCGATGAACCTGATGGAGGAGAGGATGTCATTGAAGCCGACATCTCCCAGCCGGCCGATGCTCGAGGTGAGATGCAGCATGTTCCCCTCGTAGTTGGTGTGCTCGTAGAGGTAGACCCCGTCCACCGCGGAGTACCCCTGCACGGCGTACGTGTAGTCTCCCAGCGAGGTCTTGTAGCCCGTCCCGTAGTCAGCGTAGGCCCAGTTGCTGAGCCCGCCGGGCGCCTTCTTCACCAGCACCGTCCAGGATTGGAAGGGAAAGCGAGTGCGAACCCGGCGATGAAGCTCGCCCGCCCGGTCCGCGGGACTCCCCGTCAGGCTGGAGAGCTGCCCGTTCACGAAGCCAGCCAGGAAGCCGTTGCTCACGGCGCTCGTCACCGTCCTCGTGGGGAAGGCGATGTGGGTGTAGTCGTCGATTGCACTGGACTGGAAGAAGCTGCCCTCGTGGTTCATCCAGCCACCCCATGAACTCTTGAGGACCATCATGTGCCAGATGCGTCCAGGCGCGGCATTGTGGACGAAGGCCTTCAGCCCGTACCAACGCCCCTGGGCATCACCGTCCAAGGTATAGGCGATGTTCCTGAAGATCGTGGCGAAGTCACCCGGCAGGGCCTGGGAGGCGGGCAGCAGCCGGTAGTTGAGCGCCAGGATGGCGTCAATCAGCCCTGCGCCAGGGAAGTCCATCATCATCACGCCCGCGCGCTGGGCATGCCCTCCCACCAGATGGTCGATGGCGTAGTCATTGACACCCCGATTGCTCAGCCCATCCCCTCCTGCCACCATGTATGGGAAGGCGAGCACGGACGAACCGCTCAGGAAGTTCACATACAGCGTGGAGGGAGCCCCGGCGGTCGTCTGGTCCAGGTGTGTACGGACCTTGTTCCACTTGTCATCGATGTCGAAGAGGGTATCCACCGTCCAGTCGTCCTGGAGTTGGAGGGAGCCCCAGCTCACGCCGTAGGCCCCGCCGCCGAAGTCGTCCAGGATGACGATCCGGCCCCGCACCTCTCCGAGCGTGGGCACATGCGTCCCCCGCCAGATGTAGGGGCTGTAAGCGGGCTGGTCGCGGTACGCCTCGAACGTCTGGTGGAAGGAGCGCGTGACGTTCTCCTCGGTGTGCTCCTTCTTCACGCGCATCAGGAGCGTCTCGCCCGGGTGCTCCCTCAAGAACTGGATGGCTGTCGTGAGGACGTCATCGAAGTTCGTGTTCAGGTAGACCACGCCATGGTGGATCGTGAAGCTGTTGCTGATGTGGCGGCAGCGGATGTCCAACGCCCGGATCCCCGCGTCGAGCTGGCTGCGCAGGCTCAGGGACTGGGTCTGGGTCAGGTCCCCGCCCGTCGAGGTGAACGCCATGGTGTCATGCGTTCCGGGAATGGAGAGGGCGGCGATGCTCGTCGAGCCGGGGAGCACGCTCATCCAGTCGGGATGGCTCGTGTCGATGCTGCCGGAATGGTTGTAGTAGCGGCCTTTCGCGAGGGCGGGTGAGCCCATCACGAGCATCATTCCCAGGAGAATCGCTGCCGCGTTCCTCGGGTGCAGAGGGTGGAAGGACATATCAATCCTCGGAGGGGTGACGGGGGTAACGTGATCAGGCCATCCTTGATCACTCGGGAAATTCACGTGTTCCCACATTTCCCTTTCCTTGTCACCATGCGTCCGCTCCGGAAGCAGCCTGCGTTCCTCCGAGACGCGCCGGCACGAGTCTTCGCGTCCCCTCCCCTCTTTCCCGCGAGCGTGCCCTCTGAAGTCTTCGAGAGAGGCACCGTGGCATCTCGCTTGCTGTGTGCTCGCCCGGGTCCAACAGGGACCCTTTCAAGCTGGGGACACATGCAAGCAAATCGCACGAGCTGGTGGATGGCCTCTTTGACGACGCTGCTGCTCCCGGCGGGCGCAGCCTTCGCGCAGGCCCCCAGCGATTGGGTGCTGAACGGCGGCTTCGAGTCGCCCGCCCTGAGCGCGGGTTCCTGGAGCGTCTTCTCCTCCGTCAGCGGCTGGACGACCCAGAGCGGCTGCGGCATCGAGATCCAGAACCACGTGTCCGGTTCGCCGCTGGAGGGCGCGCAGCACCTGGAGCTCGACTCGCACTGCCCCACCACCATCTTCCAAGACCTTCGGACCGTGACAGGCCGCTCCTACGTGCTCTCCTTTGGCTACTCCCCCCGCCCGGGCGTCAGTGACAACCGGATCCGCACCCTGTGGGGCGGGCAGGTCGTGGCGGACCTGAACGCCAACGGCTGGGGCCTCCCGGATACGAGCTGGCGGCATGTCTCCATGCGGGTCACCGCCGCCGGGAGCAGCACCCGCCTCACCTTCGCGGACACCAGCGGGTACGACGCCCTGGGTGGGTACATTGACGCGGTGAGCCTCACCGACGCGTGCCAGGCGGACCCCGGGCTGCCCACGCTGGTCCTCCATGGCCCCAGCGAGATGACCTTGGAGTGCGGTGTGGACACCTGGGTGGATCCCAGCGCGCATGCGTCGGACGTCTGCGGCCCGCTGCAGGTGCACAAGTACAACTCCGGGGACGACGACGGTGACGGGGTGCCGGGCGCGCGGGATTCGGATGACTACGGACCGGGCCCCGACACTTCGGCGGAGGGGACGTACTCGGTGCAGTACATCGCGTGGACTCCGATGGGGAACACGGTGAGCGCCATCCGCTCGGTGCATGTGGATGACCGGACGCCGCCGACGCTGAGCCTCCGGGGCGCCGCTCACATGACCCACGCCTGCGGCAGCGGGTGGGTGGACCCCGGAGTAGAGGCCATGGACGCGTGCTACGGCAACGTGGCGCCCCAGGTGCAGGTGGCGGGGTACGTGAATGGCTGGGTCCAGGGCTCGTACACGCTGACCTACACGCTGACGGATCCTGGGAACAACACCGCGGTGCCGGTGACGCGCACCGTGGATGTCGTCAACTGCCCCTGGTAGGGGCTCCAGCTTGGACGCATCGGCGGGTCATGGGGCTGCATGGGCAGTCAAATCCGTGAGCCCACGGGCCGTACCGAGCCATCTTCCTCAAATAGGAACACGTCGGCGGATACGAGGGTCTCCCCCTCCAGATCGATCCGGGCGAAGGTGGGCACGAGCGTGCGCCACGGACCCAGCTGATTATCCGCCAGGGCCTCGACGAACTCCGAGAGGACGCTGTCTCCCGCAGCCGAGTCGGAGAGCACCTCCTCCGGAATGCGCATCAGCTCGGCCCAGGTGCCGGTGTTGAGGTAGCGGGCCTCGCCTCCGAGCATGGGCACGCGCTTGGCGAGGTGGGTGTGCCCGAACACGACGACGCGGAAGCCTCGCCTGGCCAGCGCCTCGGCGGGCTTCAGGTAGCGAGGGCTCTCCTCGGCCACGGCGAAGGTCTCATGCTGCTCCCGCACGTAGATCCGCAGTGCCTTGCGCAGGCGCCGCAGTTGCTCTCGGCGATCCTCGAACGTGCCGGCGCGGTAGAGCTCCCACCAGCTCTTCAGGTGCTCGCGAGCGCCGATCTCGTCATCGGAAGCACCGAGGAGTTCCTGTGCCTCCCGGAGCAGCAGCTCCTCTGTCTGCTCCGCCTCACCGGAGATCAGCTCGCGCTCCTCGGGCGCGCCGCTCTCATCCCGAGGAGTCCGGGTGCGCGCGGCCTGCCGCGCCATGCGCACGAGCTGCTGGAGCTTGAACATGGCCCCCGGATCGAGCACGGCGAGCAGGGGGATGGCCGCCTCGTTCTCGGGCTTGAGCAGATCGATGAAGGCATACTGCCGCTTGAGGCCATTCATCACCCCCACCACCAGCTCGCTGCCAGCGACGGTGCGCATGGGGGGAGGAGCCTCGCGGCGGGTGAGCGCGGAGCGCACGGCGCGCAGCGCATCATGGGGCACGACGTTCCAGTCATCGTAGCGGTTGCCGTGCTCGATCAGCACGGGCCCGCGGACGAAGGCCTGGTTGTCGTAGAGGAACTCGACGCCGCGGTGACCGATGCGCTGGTGGAGCAGGCGGCGGGGACCAGGCAGCGACAGCTCGAGGTCATGGTTGCCGAGGAGCAGGGTGAGCGAGTGGCCGGCGGAGACGAGCTCGCGCAGGGCCTGCCACACGTCCGCGGTATCGCCGTGGTCCATGATGCGGGCGAGCTTGGCGGTGGCGACAGAGTCCTCCGGAGTGAAGGCGGCGAAGGGCTGCTCGGCGAGGAAGTCGACGATGTCACCGGCGAGCACCAGGTGCGCGTGCTGGCCGGTGGAGAGCTGGCTCGGGATGCCGCGAATGAAAGCCGCCAGTCGCCTGCGACCCCGAGCGGTGCAGATCTGGAAGCCGGTGTCGCCACCCAGGTGGAGGTCGGAGATGACGAAGAGCGACTCACGGTGGGACATGGGCAGGCCTGTGGGAGGGAGGGGACCTCAGGGGGTACGGCCCTTGTAGGGGCTGCAGAAGTCACGGAGCTCTTCGGTCGGCGGAGTGAACTGGGGCAGGTTGCAGGCCTCGATGATCCAGCCCTCGGGAGAAGCGATCCACAGGCGCGCAGTGCTGTCGTCGCTGGAGGTGAGAACGCGCGAGCCGTCCGGGGAGAAGGCCGCGCTCAAGACTCTGCCTTCATGCCCCTTGAGGGTGGCCAGCAGCTGACCCGAGCGGCTGTCCCACAGGCGCGCAGTGCGGTCTTTGCTGGCGGTGAGAACGCGCGAGCCATCCGGAGAGAAGGCCGCGCTCAAGACACTGTCCTCATGCCCCTTGAGGGTGGCCAGCAGCTGACCCGAGCGGCTGTCCCACAGGCGCGCGGTGCTGTCTGAGCTGGCGGTGAGAACGCGCGAGCCGTCCGGAGAGAAGGCCGCGCTCAAGACACTGTCCTCATGCCCCTTGAGGGTGGCCAGCAGC
>NZ_JAXIVS010000036.1 GCF_034259325.1 Hyalangium ruber
TTCCTCCGGGAGCACCTCCCGAGAAGATGGCCTCGGCCCTGGCTCGGCACGCCTCAGTCGGCTATCGGCTGCTCTCCCGGACCCTCTCCTCTCAGAGAGCCACTACGCAACACCTTGAAAGGGGTGGCCCTAAGGGCTGTCTACTCCTGCGACAGATCGACCTCGACGCGAGTGGTCTTCCCTTCGGTCACGGTGATCTGCCGCTCTACCTCCTTGCCTAGCTTGTCGTTGACGAGTTTCAAGGTGTAGAGCCCCGGATCGAGCGGAAATGACCTCCTCCGGGTCTCGCCCATCTGCCAATTATTCAGGAACAGCTCCGCCTTGGGTTTGACTCGTAGGTCGAGGATGCCCTGCCCTGGAGGAGGAGGTGGTGGCGGTGGAGGTGGCGGCGGAGGGCGAACCACCTCGACGATGCGTGCGGTACTGCCAGCGTCCATAACCGCCAGAAGGTCGCCTGGACTGTCAGGACCCGCGTCCTTCGCGGCATCCGACGACGACGAGTCTGAGGTGACCCCCGCGCCACCATCTGCACTCACGGTGACCTCCATCTGCTCTGGCGGCGGGAGCCGAGGCTTCTGGATGAGATACCCACCTCCGACCAGGAGCAGCACGAGCCCCGCCAGGCCCCCCCAGGCAGTGCCTCTCTCGGAATACCGCCGAGGGCTGGAGACAGGAGTCGCTGGCAGAGGCTCTGCGTGAGAAGCGACGGGCGCAGGGGGGCCACTGGCTTCCTTGCGGATGAGTCGCGATGGGCGGGCGGCGGACGTCAGCTCCTCCGAGGAATCCCTGCGCTCGAAGGGTCGCAGCGCCACCACGGGCTCGACCGTTGGGGGAGGCTGTGGAGACATTCCCTGCAGGGGACCGCTCCGCAACGAACTGTTTGCCAGGCTGCGTGTCACGGGGCTCTCAGTCCCCGCCGTCATCATCGTAACGATCTGCGCGATCTGCGCGGTGCCCATGGGCTTGGCCGTGGACAGGATGAACTCCTCCAGCTCCGCCTGGAAGGAAGCACAGTCCGGGTAGCGCCGCTCGCGCTCCTTCGCGAGGGCGCGCCCCAGGATGCGCTGGAGCGCATCGGGCACATCTTGCCGGCGCTGTGCCACGGGCACATGCGTCTCGAAGAGAATGGCCTGCACCGTGCCAGCCTCCGAGGTGCTCGTGAAGGGCTTGAACCCCGTGAGCAGCTCATAGAGGACGACGCCCAAGGCATACACATCCGCCCGACAGTCCAGCGGCTCATTGCGAAGCTGCTCGGGCGGCATGTACGCCAGCTTGCCTTTGAGCACACCGGTCTGGGTATGGGGGCTCAGCCCTGCGGCCTTGGCGATGCCAAAATCCACCACCTTCACCGAGCCCTGCCGCGACAACAGGATGTTGTCGGGGCTGATGTCACGGTGGATGATATTCAGGGGCTGTCCCAGGACGGGATCCCAAAAGCCATGAGCAAAGGCCAACCCCTCACATGCTGAAGCGACGATGCGAGCGCAGAGCGCGACAGGGAGCGCGAGGCCTACCGCACTGGCATGCTTGATGATCTCCCGGAGGTTGGGGCCGTCGATGTACTCCATGGCGAGGAAGTACGTGCCCTGCGCTTCACCGAAGTCGAAGATCTGGACGATGTTGGGGTGGTTGAGCTGCGCAGCCAGCCGAGCCTCGGTCAGGAACATCTCCACGAACATGGGCTCGGTAGCGAGGTGCGGCAGGATGCGCTTGAGCACCAACAGCTTCTCGAAGCCCAAGGGGCCAGCGGACCTGGCCAGGTACACCTCGGCCATGCCGCCGGTCGCGAGTTTGTGGAGCAGCTGATACTTTCCGACCTGCACGGCGACTCCTCCCAATCCTCATTCGGGTAGCGCGGGCTGGAGGGCCTCCGGGCGCTGACCGGTATTGCGACCTGCATGCCCGCCTGCTGGGCATGCGAGCTACCGCTGTCTCGGGCCTTGGGAAGGAGCCATTTCTACCTTTGCCCCACGCAACGGAGGTGGTCCATGCCAGACGTACAGCTTCCCAGCGCGCGAGATGCGCGCTCTCTTCTTCCTCCCTCCCTGCAGCGCACCGTGCGCCGCTCGCTTTCAAAAGGTCCGGAGGCGGGAATCGCTTCGAAGCCGCTGTTCGGCGTGCTGCCGCTCAAGCGCCTCATCCCTCAGGACATGCACTCCCTGCTCGACTACGCCAACGCCTTCACGGTGGCAGGGGTGGGCCTGAGTTCGAAGTCACCAGCATGCACCGCGGGGATCGCTCTGGGCCTCTCGGTCGCGGGAGTGTCTCTGCTGACCGACTACCGGCTGAGCGTGCGCAAGGCCATTCCCATCGAGGTGCATGAGGTCCTCGACTACGTGTGGGCCATCAGCGCCATCGCCGCGCCCTTCGTGTTCGGCTACGCGCGCCGAGCACCCGTCGCCGCCATCATCCACATCATGAGCGGCGTCAGTACCATCCTCGGCGCCCTCTTCACCGACTACAGGGCGCAGGTGGGAGTCAAGTGGGGCAAGCAAGACCAGCTTCTGGGGCAGTCGCCGCAAGCCGCGATTGGCGCGTAGCATCGCAGGCGTATTCTCTCCCGTGTGCCGCCCGCCACGGTGGCCGGCACACGCGGAGTGCATCTTGCGCCTGCGCGCGTTCCACCCCGCGCCTGCAAGCAAGCCGACCAGCGCCACCCACGGCTGTGCATCCGATGCCGCGCACCCCAGCCCTCCACCGACGGCAGACGCTTGGGGCTTGGCTGGCACCACGCTGAAGGTGACTTGTGATGGGTCCCCTGTGTTGTCCGCCTTGTCCGTCGCATCTACGAGGATCGTGTATGTCCCCGCGGCAAGCTCCTTGGTGAGCTCCCATTGCTCGCTGATGATAGGAGCGCTCCCAAGAAGAGAACTGTCAATTCGCTCGCCCAGGAAGAATCTTACCTGGCCTTCTTTCGCGGCCGTTCCACGAATCGTGAGGAGCCCCACGACCACGGCCCCTTCCTGAGGTGACGTGATGATCGGTGCCGGTGGCGGTGTGATGACGACTTCCCATCTGTAGGGTTCGGGAGTGGGATCGACATTCCCTGCTTGATCTCTCGCACGTATCAACAGGTCGTGCCAACCTTCTACCCTTTTTGTCCCTGCCGTCTTGAGGTTCAATCTCACGGCGCCTGTGCAATCACTGGGATCCTCCTCGGCACACTCCATCATGGCCTGACAATCGACGTATAGAGTCTCATCGAGGCTGCATTCGAACGCTCTGGCACCACTGGGTGATTTGACCACGAAGTCCACAGTCCTCGACCCATGGGAGACGTCAGGCCCTTCGAGGATCTGCGTCTCGGGTGGTTCCGTATCGATCGTAAAAGAGATGTCTTCGGTACGAGGGCTGAGGTTGCCTGCGGCATCGAGCGCCTCGACACTCAAATAATGCGTGCCATTGGGAAATGGTACGGAACTCTCGAGTTCCCACGCCCCAGGCGCAGAGGCATTCTCTCCCGGTTCGACGGACGTACTCCCAACGAACTGTTCGCCCTCCTCGCTGCGGATGTAGACATTGACGGTAGCAAAGGCCTCTCCCGTTCCTGAAACTCGAGGTTTGCTTACATTCACCAGGGCTCCTGCGTGAGGAGATACCACCTGCACTGCTGGAGCCCTCGTGTCGATGATCCAGGTGTATCGCTTCGCAGGATTGCTCGCGTTGCCTGCCAGGTCCACGGCACGCACGTAGAGGTTGTAGCTGCGATCCGCAAGACCGAGCATCTCGTAGGGATTCGGACACTCCGAGAACCTTGAGCCATCGTTGCTGCACTCGTAGCGCTGCGTCTCTTCATCGGAGTCGAACCTGAACAGCACATCCCTGTCTTTTCCCAGCTGAGGTGGCATCGTCACGATATTGACGAGCGGAAGCCTCCTATCCATGAAGAACTTCCTGAGGACAGAGCCCCCACTGACGTTGTCAGCAGCATCCTTGGCCTCGGCGTGAAGGGTGAGCTGACCGTCCTCGAAGACTCCGATATTGACGGAGCGCTCCCAGGTTCCCGCGCCGGAGACACTGGCAAGCCCCTGATACACGCCATTCACGAACACGGAGACACTGCTGAGCGCTTCAGCGCGCCCCGTGACAGAGATGATCGAGAGGTTGGTGTAGCTCCCCTCGAGTGGCTCCTCGATCGAGGGGGGAGCCGGAGCTTCCAGGTCCACATTCCAGGAGTACCCGGCTCCGTCCGTATCCACATTTCCCACCGCATCCCTGGCGCGCACCTGGAAGGTATGACGGCCTTGCCCGAGACCGCTGTAGCTCTTCGGGCTGACGCAGACAGCATCCCAAGCCCCGTCACCCAGCCTGCACTCATAGGTGACCTGCTCCGCGGTATTGCCTGCAACGGAGAAACGAAACGTAGCCGTGGTGCTGTTGGTATCCGCGGGAGGAGTGGAATCAATCTGGGTCTCCGGAGCCGCTGTATCCACGGACCAGTCTCGGCGCTCCACGGTGCCATCCGCATTGTTCGCCCGATCGATCGCGAAGACCTGGAACCAGTGTGGTCCATCGGGCAGGTCCTGGTAGGTCACAGGGGACGTGCATGGCTGGAAGTCTGTCTCTCCAGAGCGGCGACACTTGAACGTGGACCCCACCTCGTTCGAAGTGAAGCTGAAGGCCGCGCTCGTTGAATTGGTGGGCTCCTCGGGTCCTCCGGTAATGGTCGTCACCGGCGAAACACGATCGAGGTTCCACCGTCGATCCGCGGGTGAGGCATCCGCGTTACCAGCCTGGTCCCTCGCCCGCACATCCAGGATATAGGCACCATCGGTAGTCACCGTCACGGTGTAGGGGGTGGAGCACACAGCGAAGCCCTGCTCCACGGTACTGTTGAGCCGGCACTCGTATGTCACTCCTGTCTCATTCGAGCTGAACGAGAACGTGATGCTCGGGGAGTTTGTCCACTCGGGAGTGCCTGGAGTGATCGTGGTTTCTGGCTTCATCGTATCGACGCTCCAGCTGTGTCTCGCCGGGGAAGCATCGACATTGTCTGCCCTATCCTTGGCACGTACCTCCAAGAGGTAAGCACCATCCGCAGGTACTGTGAGGGTATAAGGCGTCGGGCATGGCGCGAAGTCCTGCTCGGCCGTACTGTTCAGCCGGCACTCGTATGTCACTTCTGCCTCCTCCGAGCTGAACTCGAAGGTGGCCGTCGCCGAGGGGCTATACATCTCGGGCCCATCATCGATGGCGGTGGTTGGCGCCACCATGTCCACGGTCCACGAGTGGTCATCCGGGGAGGCATCGACATTGCCTGCCCTGTCCTTGGCACGCACTTTCAGTACATGCGGCCCATTGCTCAAACCGTTGAACACGGGGGGGGTCGGACAGGCCGTGAACGCTGTCTCATCGTCCAGCTGGCACTCGTAGCTCACATTCGGTGCCTCATCCGAGCTGAACTCGAAGGTGGCTGTCGCCGAGGGGCTATACATCTCGGGCCCATCATCGATGGTCGTGCTCGGCGGCAACGTGTCCACGGTCCACGAGTGGTCATCCGGGGAGGCATCCACGTTGTCCGCCAGATCCTTGGCACGCACTTTCAATACATGCGGCCCATTGCTCAAACCGTTGAACACGGGGGGAGTCGGACAGGCCGTGAACGCTGTCTCATCGTCCAGCTGGCACTCGTAGCTCACATTTGGTGCCTCATCCGAGCCAAACTCGAAGGTGGCGCTGGTCGAGGAAACGTGCCCCACCGGCCCCGTCACGGTGGTGGTTGGCGCCACCGTATCCACGGTCCAAGAGTGTTCAGCTGGGGAGGCATCCACGTTGTTCGCCAGGTCCTTGGCACGCACCTTCAGCACATGCGCCCCCTCGTCCAGCCCGCTGAAGACAGGAGGCGTCGGGCACTCCGTGAACGCTGTCTCATCGTCCAGCTGGCACTCGTAGCTCACATTCGGCGCCTCGTTCGAGCTGAACACGAAAGTGGCGCTGGTCGAGGAAACATGCTCCACCGGCCCTGTCACGGTGGTGGTTGGCGCCACCGTATCCACGGTCCAGGGGTGTTCAGCCGGGGAGGCATCCACGTTGTTCGCCCGGTCCTTGGCACGCACCTTCAGCACATGCGCCCCCTCGTCCAGCCCGCTGAAGACAGGAGGCGTCGGGCACTCCGTGAACGCTGCCTCATCGTCCAGCTGGCACTCGTAGCTCACATTCGGCGCCTCGTTCGAGTCGAACTCGAAGCTGGCGCTGGTCGAGGAAACGTGCCCCACAGGCCCTGTCACTGAGGTGGTCGGCGCCACCGTATCCACGGTCCAGGGGTGTTCAGCCGGGGAGGCATCCACGTTGTCCGCCCGGTCCTTGGCACGAACCTTCAGCACATGCGGCCCCTCGCCCAGCCCGCTGAACACAGGAGGCGTCGGGCACTCCGTGAACGCTGTCTCATCGTCCAGTTGGCATTCGTAACTCACATTCGGCGTTTCGTTCGACATGAACACGAACATGGGGCTCGTGGACGAGTCGTACGAGGGAGGCCCCGCGATGGATGTATCTGGCAGCACGGTATCCACAGTCCAGTGGTGCTCGGCGGGAGTGCCATCCTCATTGCCCTCTGGATCCTTGGCACGAACCTTCAGCACGTGTGGCCCCTCGTCCAGCGCGTTGAACACGGGGGGAGTCGGACAAGCCGTGAACGCTGTCTCATCGTCTAGCTGGCACTCGTAGCTCACATTCGGCGCCTCATCCGAGCTGAACTCGAAGGTGGCTGTCGCCGAGGGGCTATACATCTCGGGCCCATCATCGATGGTGGTGGTCGGCGGCAAGGCATCTACAGTCCACGGGTACTCAGCAGGAGAGGCATCCACGTTGTCCGCCAGATCCTTGGCGCGCACCTTCAGCATATGTAGCCCCTCGCTCAGTCCATTGAATACAGGGGGCGTCGGGCATGCCGTGAACGCTGTCTCATCGTCCAGCTGGCACTCGTAGCTCACATTCGGTGCCTCATCCGAGTCGAACTCGAAAGTGGCTGTCGCTGAAGAGCTGTATGTGTCGGGCCCATCCTCGATGGTCGTGCTCGGTGGCAACGTGTCCACGGTCCAAGAGTGCTCAGCTGGGGAGGCATCCATGTTGTCTGCCCGGTCCTTGGCACGCACCTTCAGCACATGCGGCCCCTCGCCCAGCTCGTTGAATACAGGAGGCGCCGGGCATGCCGTGAACGCTGTCTCATCGTCCAGTTGGCACTCGTAACTCACATTCGGCGCCTCGTTCGAGCTGAACACGAACGTGGCGCTGTCGGAGGAAA
>NZ_JAXIVS010000037.1:2500-5766 GCF_034259325.1 Hyalangium ruber
TCTTTGACAAGTGCATACGAAGGCAGAATTTAAGATTTCTGCTGAGTCAAGAGAAGTTCTCTCGTTGACTCCCAGGGGAAAGCAACGCCGAGAGGCGAAGCTTCTGAGGGAGCTCAACACAAGTGATTCTTCTGGGTCCGCTGCGAAGAGCAGGGGCCTGGATCTTGGTCTCGAGTTTCGACAATCCCGCCGGGAGGTGGGCGTGAAGACGAGAGATCAGGGTAAGTAAGCTACTAAGGGCGTGCGGTGGATGCCTAGGTGCCAAGAGGCGATGAAGGACGTGGGTGGCTGCGAAAAGCTTCGGGGAGTTGCCAACCAAACGTTGATCCGGAGATGTCCGAATGGGGAAACCCAGCATGGCGAATAGCCATGTTACCCCGGCCTGAATACATAGGGCTGGCGGAGCGAACCAGGGGAAGTGAAACATCTCAGTACCCTGAGGAAAAGAAAACAATGAGTGATTCCCGTAGTAGTGGCGAGCGAACCGGGAACAGCCTAAACCGAGTCCACGCAAGTGGCCTCGGGGTTGCGGGTCCGCGGTAGGACCTCGGCTTGTTAGCGGAACAGCCTGGAAAGGCTGACCAAAGAGCGTGATAGTCGCGTACGCGAAAACGAGCTGGGGCCGAGCGGGGTACCCAAGTAAGACGGGACACGTGCAATCCTGTCTGAATCTGCCGGGACCATCCGGTAAGGCTAAATACTACTTGGCGACCGATAGTGAACAAGTACCGCGAGGGAAAGGTGAAAAGAACCCCGGTGAGGGGAGTCAAAAGAACCTGAAACCGCATGTCTACAAGCAGTCCGAGCACTACGGGGCAACCCAGTGCGAGGGCGTACCTTTTGCATCATGATTCGGCGACTTAATGTACGTAGCGAGGCTAAGCCGATAGGTGGAGCCGGAGCGAAAGCGAGTCCGAAATGGGCGATCAGTTGCGTGTATTATAACCCGAAGCGGGGTGATCTACACATGGCCAGGATGAAGTGCGGGTAACACCGCATGGAGGTCCGAACTCATGAAAGTTGAAAATTTCTGGGATGAGCTGTGTGTAGGGGTGAAAGGCCAATCAAACTCCGTGATAGCTGGTTCTCCCCGAAAGATATTTAGGTATCGTCTCGAGTAATTCAGTGTCGGAGGTAGAGCACTGGAACGGCTAGGGGTCTCACCAGATTACCAAACCGTACCAAACTCCGAATGCCGACAACTGTTATCTCGGGAAGCAGTCAGTGGGTGATAACGTCCATTGGCAAGAGGGGAATAACCCAGACCGACAGCTAAGGCCCCCAAATCTAGTCTAAGTGAACACTAGAAAGGATGTGGCAGGTCATTGACAACCAGGAGGTTGGCTTAGAAGCAGCCATCCTTTAAAGAAAGCGTAATAGCTCACTGGTCAAGACAGGCCGCGCCGAAAATGTAACGGGGCTCAAGACTAGTGCCGAAGCTTCGGGTCATACGCGTTTTGACGTGTATGGCGGTAGGGGAGCGTCCCAGTTGCTGCGAAGGTCGACCGTAAGGGCGGCTGGAGCGACTGGGAGTGCTGATGCCGAAATGAGTAGCGATAAAGGGGGTGAGAAACCCCCTCGCCGTAAACCCAAGGTTTCCTGGGTCAAGTTAATCTTCCCAGGGTTAGCCGGTCCTAAGCCGAGGCCGAAAGGCGTAGGTGATGGCAAGCAGGTTAATATTCCTGCGCCATCTTGCAGTCGTTGAACTAAGGGAGGACGGAGAAGGCTAGACGAGCCGGGTGGTGGTTGTACCGGTCCAAAGGTGTAGGGGTGTCGCGTACGATAAAAAGGCGCGGCAGCTATCCCCGAGACCCCATGGCGCCCCGCAAGGGGTAAGTCGTTGATGCCACGCTTCCAAGAAAAGTCCCGTAGGGAGACTGCAGGGTGACCGTACCGCAAACCGACACAGGTGGGTGAGGAGAAAATCCTAAGGCGCTTGAGAGAACTCTCCTCCAAGGAACTAGGCAAATTTCCACCGTAACTTCGGAAGAAGGTGGGCCTCTGGTAGGTGTAGGCGTACAGCCGAAGCCGAGAGAGGTTGCAGAGAAATGGCGGTAGCGACTGTTTACCAAAAACACAGGACTCTGCGAAGGCGACAAGCCGACGTATAGGGTCTGACTCCTGCCCGGTGCTGGAAGGTTAAGGGGATTCGTCAGCCGCAAGGCGAAGCGATGATCCGAAGCCCCAGTAAACGGCGGCCGTAACTATAACGGTCCTAAGGTAGCGAAATTCCTTGTCGGGTAAGTTCCGACCTGCACGAATGGAGTAACGACTTCCGCGCTGTCTCGGAGAGGGACTCAGCGAAATTGAAATAGCTGTGCCGATGCAGTTTACCCGCAGCAAGACGGAAAGACCCCGTGAACCTTTACTACAACTTGACAGTGACACTAGGGATTGACTGTGTAGGATAGGTGGGAGCCTTTGAAGCCGGGCCGCTAGGTTCGGTGGAGGCAACGGTGAAATACCACCCTGTTGATTTCTGGTGTCTAACCGCGTTCCCTTATCGGGAACCGGGACACTGTCTGGTGGGTAGTTTGACTGGGGCGGTCGCCTCCCAAAGAGTAACGGAGGCGCGCGATGGTTCCCTCAGCCCGATTGGAAACCGGGCGTCGAGTGCAATGGCATAAGGGAGCTTGACTGCGAGAGAGACATCTCGAGCAGGTGCGAAAGCAGGTCATAGTGATCCGGTGGTCCTGAATGGAAGGGCCATCGCTCAACGGATAAAAGGTACTCCGGGGATAACAGGCTTATCTCCCCCAAGAGTTCACATCGACGGGGAGGTTTGGCACCTCGATGTCGGCTCATCGCATCCTGGGGCTGGAGCAGGTCCCAAGGGTTTGGCTGTTCGCCAATTAAAGCGGTACGCGAGCTGGGTTCAAAACGTCGTGAGACAGTTTGGTCCCTATCTGCTGTGGGCGTAGGATACTTGAGAGGATCTGACCTTAGTACGAGAGGACCGGGTTGGAGACACCTCTGGTGTACCAGTTATCACGCCAGTGGTATCGCTGGGTAGCCATGTGTCGATTGGATAACCGCTGAAAGCATCTAAGCGGGAAACCGACCTCAAGAACAGGTATCCCGGGCGCAAGCCCCTGAAGAGCCGTCGAAGACTACGACGTTGATAGGCCGGGTGTGTAAGCGTGGTAACACGTTGAGCTAACCGGTACTAATTGCTCGTGCGGCTTACTTTATCCTCATCTCTTGCACGCTCCCCGTATTCCTACGGGGGAGTAAGGGATTCGAGGCCAAGATCGAGGCCCGGCGCA
>NZ_JAXIVS010000038.1 GCF_034259325.1 Hyalangium ruber
GGCGGCGCTCTTCTACTCCCTCATCGAGACAGCGCGGCTGCGCGGTGAGGACCCCGGCCACTACCTGCGGCGCGCTGCGCTCGCTGCCATCGAGAACCCGGGCACCGTCACGCTGCCGAAGGCCCAGAGCTGACCACTGCTCCCGCCGTGCGGCCCGGGCGGGTCTGCTCCGTGTCAGGACGGGGCACGGCGAGGACTTACCCTTCAGGTACGCCACCACTCTCAGCCTGCGAGTGGTTTCCGGACCAGCGCCTCAGCGGCGAGGATGCACACTCAAGGGGGCTTCACGGTGGGCAATTCCTACGCGTCGTTCATGGAGAACCTGCGCGGGCGGCTGAAGCCGGGGATGAACGCGGACTTCGTGGCGCTCTCGGTGGATCCGGTGGACGCACAGCCGACGGATCTGCTCACGGCCCAGGTGCGGATCACCGTGGTGGGCGGAGACCTAGTCTACAACGCCGCGCCCTGAAGGGTGGAGTGGGCTTGCCGTGGTTCCTGGAAGCACGCCACACTGGCTCTCGCCGCCTTTGTGGCCCCTGTTGCCAGGGAGAGAGACAGGAATGGGCCGTCGTCATCCCAGCACCGAGAGTACCCTCCCGCTCACCGGCCCAGATGGAAAGCCCCTCGAAAGCCCATCCCCCTCGCCGGAAAAGAAGCTCGACGGCAGCTTGGTGCCACAAGCGGACAAGCCGGACCGCATCCTCCAACTCGTTGAGCGCATCAGTAAGGGCCTTCCCATCGACGCAGAAGGACTCGGGATCGCACCGCGACAGGTGGATTACTACACTCAGGCGGCGCAAATACTCGGGCTGGTCTCGTCAAAGAACCGCTTGCGAGCAGCGGGGCGCGTGCTGCTCACCCTCGATGACCGAGCACGCCGAGCACGCTTGGCACTCGCTTTCGAGAACAGTGAGTGTGGACGAGCCTGGGCGAATTGGTACGGAGCGCCCAACCTCGTCTCAGTACGGCGTCAGAGCGCGAAGAAGTTCATCCTCAAAGCAGTGACTCTCCATGGCGAGACTGTTGGCCGCCGGGCCTCCACGCTGAAGCTGTGGATGCAGGCTTGGATGCCGTTCCATCCTGCTGTGAACCGAGAAACGGGCATTCACCAGGGAACCAGGAAGTCCCAAGCGCTAGGGCACATCGCCGTGCTTGACAGCGGCGAGTCAAGGCGTGTCGTCCAGGCCCTCGGTCCAGGAACAGCGCTGCTGCGGTGTGCAACGGCCTATCTCTCCGTCGGTGGCTACGAGCTGCTTGTCGAGCCACTCAGTGGGGCCGAGTTGCGCCTACTCGTAGGGTCCGAGTCCACCTTCGAGAGTGTGGGGCAGATCCTTGAGCGCTTTCGGCAGAGCATCACGGCAGGCTCGCCAACACCCGCGAAGGAGAACGCCATCCGCGAACTTCACCGCGGTGTCGTCACCGGGCGCGTGAAGGTCAAGATCTTCGAGCCGCGCTACAAGTCGCAGCTGCACGCCAAGGTCTATCTTTTCGACGAGTACGCGATCTACGTCACGTCAGCGAACCTGTCGAAGGGGGGCCTGCAGTCGAACATCGAATGTGGCTACGTCGTCCACGAGCGCGAAGCCATCGACTACTACCGCGAGCGCTTCGACGACCTATTCGAGCGTGCAACGCAATGGACTCAAGAGGTGCTTCGTGCGCTCGAAGAGAGCTGGGTCTTCGAGTCGCTCACGACCCCCTATCTGCTCTACCTACGGGTGTTGACGGAGTTGTTTCCGAAGATTCCCCACCTCTCCAAGGAGACTCCCCGGCGGCTCGCGGACTACCAGGAGCCGATCGTCGGCGCGGTACTGCACGCCCTCCGCGAGTTGCGTGGAGCGCTCCTGGTCTCGCCAACAGGCACCGGCAAAACCGTCATGGCGTGCTACGTCGCCAAGGTGCTCACCTTGCAGCACGATGTGCAGCGAATCATCGTCGTCTGCCCGAATCCGCGTCTCCGGCGCAGCTGGGAGGACGAATTCGATCGGTTTGGCCTCCACCCCAAAGTCGTCACCCACGGCATCGTCCAGGGAAAAGGAGAGCCCGCCGAAGGGAAAGATGAGCGCGTCCGCCGGCTCCTCAGCAACGCCAAAGAGACAGATCTCGTCATCGTCGATGAATGTCACGCCTTCAGGAACCAGGAGACCAACGGCTTCGAGACCCTGCATCAGTTCGTGGGTCACCGCGAGGACTCCCACACGCCCCGCCTGCTGCTTCTCTCGGCGACTCCCATGAGCAAGAGCCTGGAAGATCTAAACGCGTTGCTGCAGCTGGTCTCCGAGCCACCACTCCAAAAGATCGATGACATCCTGAAGGCGCGCCGGGTTGTGAATGTTACCCTCCCATTCATCATCCAGCACTTCGGTACCAATGAACGAGGCAAGCGTGGGACTGGACTCCGGTTCGGAAAAGAGTTGCGCCACTTTGGCGTGATCCGGATTCGACCCTTCTCGTACCCCTCACCGGCCCAGCAGGCGTTCGAGTACATCTCCAAGATGAGCTTCCACTTCCGGAGGGCTCCCTCCGCGGCAGAACGGAGGCGCATCGTGGGGGATGATGCGCCCGCCTTGGGAGATATGGCCGCGTCAGCAGGCCTTCTCAGGCTCACCTTGATGAGAAGAGCCGAGAGCAGCCCTCGTGCCCTCCAGAAGACCCTCGAGTACCTCCTGGAGGTGTACGAAGACTTGCTCATCCCTGCGGATCAGGAAGCCTTCAATGCGAGCCTGCATGACCTGCTGCGACTGACAGCTCCTCCTCTTGAGGACACAAAGCTGGCTGAACTCGTGCGCGCACTCCAGGAGCGAGCTGCAGGCCAAAGGGTCCTAGTGTTTTCTCTGTGGACCGATACGGTGGAATACCTAAAGGAGGCTCTGAGCAGGGCGCTGCCCCATGAGAGAATCGAGTCACTGACAGGGCGCCTCTCGACAAAGGAGCGTGGGAAGCTGATCCGGCGGTTTGCCCCCACTGCTCAGGGACGTTCACGCAGAGCCCGAAGCGACGATATTGACATTCTCATCGCTACGGACGCCATTGCAGAGGGCGAGAACCTTCAAGACGCGGCCGTCGTTGTCAACTACGACCTGCCCTGGACCCCACTTTCCCTCATCCAACGTGTTGGACGAGTGGATCGCCCTACCAAGCAGGTGCGCACCATTGAAGTGCTGAACTTCTATCCCGGGGACGATCTGTTCGAGCGGCTGGTGCGCCTCCGGCAGAGTCTGGGACAGCGGTCCAAGCTGTATGACAAGTTGTCACGCACGCAAGTCGTGGATGAGTATGAACGCGACCTCTCCCGTATGGATGAGAACGATATCGGGCTGGTGCGCGACTTTTACACAGGAGCCCTTGATTTCGAGCAACTCCGCAGGGAGTACTCGCGTGTGCCTACATCAATGTATCTGCTCGACCGGGCAGAGGCGCTGAAGAGGGACATCCATCGGGCCAACACGCTTTCCTTCGGTGTGCGCTCTTGCAAAAGCGGGCCCAGAGCTGGAGTCTTTGCACTTCTCCGAGTTAGGACCGAGCTGCGGTGTATCTTCTGGCCCGCCGACGGCAGTGCCCCTGAGGAGTCGCCGACTCCGCTCTCGCACGACGAACTCCTGCGCTACATCAAGGCGAGCCCCGAGACGGTTCTGGCTGCAGAGCCGACTTCACCCAAGCTCGAACTCTGGGAACTCGTCCGGCAATGGGCAGAGGAGAAGAAACTCAAGGATGATGAGGTCACGGTGATCTGTGCCGAGACCATTGTTCCAGAGAACATGGATGGCAGCTTCCTATCTGGGGGGGCTGGCAGAAATCTGTCTGACAAGTAGACAGATCGATACAGACTGCACCGGACACCCCTCCATCGGAGAACCGGCCTAGATCCCAGGCCTGATTCATAGTCAGGGCTTGCGGAGACCAGAAGGTGAGCGAGGTCGGGCACTTGTGCTGGAGGAGGCCTGTCCTGGTTCTCACCGCCCGATGCTGTGCCGGATCCTGATCGCGCCCCTT
>NZ_JAXIVS010000039.1 GCF_034259325.1 Hyalangium ruber
TCCCCGGCGCTCTGACCGCTGGCGCGCCAGTCCTCCACCCGCTTCTTCCACACCTCGATGTCTGCCATGCGCCACACCTTGCTCGCTCTGGCTCAGCTACTCCAGACGGGGCTCATGCAGCGGATACCCTTGCACGCACGACGCACAACGCGGCGGATGTGGCTTTCCACGGGAGCCGCACCGCGCGCCTGGAGTCGTTGCACCGCTCCCAACGTCTGACGGTCGATGCTCTGGCGGTGTACCTGTCCGCTCTTGTGAATGAAGGTCATGGTAGCGGCGATCTCGCCCTCTGCAACCACGGACAGCGTGCCCTCACCACGCGCCAGCCGTTCGATCTCCGTGCCGTGCATCCCCGTTTTAGCGTGGATGCACAGCACGTCGCGCACGCATTGAACGTCCGTGCGTTGCCGTGTCTCCTCGCGGTTGAAGTTGCTGAACTCCCAGCCGGTGATCGCGCTGTAAAGGCGCTCGATTGTCTCGATGCTGTAGCCCTTTTCCCGCACCGACTTCTCGGGACGGGCTACCGGAATCTTCAGGGAGATCGAAGCGTCTTCCCCGGTAGTCAAAGCGCCCTCGACTTCCCGCAGCCACGCACAAAAGGACTTGAGCGCCGTGATCCGGTTCTTGCGGGCGGTCTTGTGCTTCTTCAGTTCCCGCAACAGGTCTTGAAGGGTCACGGTGCGAAGGTCGCGCCCTGCGAGCCCAGCGGCCCACCCTGCCAAGTAAAAGCCCACGTTCTTCGCGTAGCGCTCGGTTGTCCCCTTGCTCCTCATGTGTTCGAGGTAGCGGACCACGGCTGGCGCGTCCATGAACACGGCAGACTCGTTCTTGATCTTCTGGGCCTCGCCCCGCGTGCGGTAGCCCTCGGGATCGCGCACGAAAAGGGCCAGTTCCGCTTCCGCTTCCGCCTCGCTGCGGGCGTCCAGGTGGATCGTGTAGTTCCGCCCGTTGATCATCTTGCGCAGCACGTAGACGGGGCGCCCGTCCTTGCCTGCGAACATCCGCCCGCCCGTCCACTTGCCGATCCACACCTTGGTACCCATGCCGCTACCGCCTCCGATTTGGTCCTTTTTTGGTCCCAGAAAGCCGGATTTGGTCCCCAAACGCAAGCGCCGCCCCCGTTTTCAGAGGGCGGCGCCTTGAAAGCGGCGGGTTGCTCGGCTTGGAAGCGGCGGCAATCGAACCCGCCACTCCGAACTTCTAGCGAGTGCGATCCAACTTGGTCGAGCGCGGTTTCAGTCAAGACTTGGCTACCCCGTCCTCATGGGTCGCTCAGCCCCTGCGGCTTCTTCTTCTGCCCCGAGGTGGCTGGGAGGGGTGGACCGAAGAAGGGCACGTAACACCGCCTCTTCCACTCATAGGTGTCCTCGATGCACGGCGGCGCCTCGTCTGCCACGGGAATCCAACAACTGCCGTGGATCTTGACCTGGGGTTTCTTACAGGGAGGCAGGCGCTGGCCGGGCAGCGGTTCCTTCGGCACCTCCTCGGCGATCCCTTCACTCGTGGGAAGAGGCTCCGGAGCGCTCAGCGGCTGGGTGAGCACCACTTCTCCCAAGCCCGTCGTCTCCCCCTCCGGCGCGGCGGCATCTGTCCCGGAGACCTCGCTCGACGCTCCCGACTTGGCCTGCCACACGCACCACATACTGGCGGCCAGCCCCCCTCCCATGACGAGCAGGGCGGCGGGCCACCTCCGCCGCACAACGGACCGGGGCGCCTGGACTGGCGGAGCCTCTCGTGCTTCCCGAGTGATGGCTTCCGGCAAGCCTCGAGCGGGAGGCTTCCCGGAGCGGATGGGTTGATCCGCTTCGCTCCCCACCGTATTCGCCGCGAGTTCCAATCCCAGCGCCAGCTCCGCCGCGGTGCCTCGGGCTTCGGGCTTCTCGGAGAGCATCTGGCCGATCCACCGTGCCAGTTCCGGGCTCAGCTGCGCCAACTCCTCCACGGGCACCAGCGCTGGGAAACGTGAGAACAGGTCCTCCTCCCCCGCCTCCTGCGCCTCGGCGATGAGCGGGTATCTGCCGGCCACGAGGCGGTAGGCGGTGACGCCCAGGGCATACACGTCATCCGCCGGAGAGGCCTCGTAACGGGCAGAGGCGAAGCGGCGGAACTTCCATTGATGGAGCTGAGCCTGGGGGCTCGCGTACTGGGGAGTACCTGGAGGGTGGGACTGGCGGGTCAGCACCGGAGCGCCACGCCAGGTACACGAGCCAAAGTCGGCCAGCAGGGCCTGGCCATCGGCGGCGCGAACCAGGACGTTGGTCCCCTTCACGTCTCGATGGAGGCCACCCGCGGCATGAACTGCCTGGAGGGCACGGGCGAGCTGGGCCAGCAGGCGCAGCACCTGTCGGGAGGAGAGGCGCTGGATTCGAGCCCACGAATACAGGGGCAGGCCCTCCACCCAATCCATCACGAGGAAGGGATGCAGCGCTCCCTCGGGCCCCGCCCACTCGCCGGAGTCATGCAAGCGGGGCACGTTCGGGTGCTCGACTCGTGAGAGCAGCTCCACCTCCAGCGCGAAGCGCGGATCCTCTGGCTGGCGTGCGAGCTTGAGGGCGAACACTCCGGCTCCGGGAGATGCGGCGCGTTCCGCGCGGAAGACGACGCCGTAGGAGCCTTCGGCCGTCAGACCCAGCAGACGCCAAGGCCCCACAAGAGCACCGGGAGGAAGGGCGGTCGGCGGTACCGTGTGCGAAGTCTCCAGCGTGTACCTCCAAGTGGGTGGAGGGCCACTGCCAGGTGGCCTGAGACAACGTAAGACCTCGCCGTGCCCCGTCGTGACGGGTTCTCCTTCTTGTGAGACCACCTGCGGCCACACACCAGGAGGTGGTCCGTGGAGTTGGAGAAGGAATTGGAGCAGTTCCGTCAGGAGGCGCAGCG
>NZ_JAXIVS010000040.1 GCF_034259325.1 Hyalangium ruber
CGGTAGGTCTGCCTCGATGGCGTACAACTCGCCAATAAGGTCCAGCACCCCTTTGCAGGCAGGGGCGAATTTCTGGGCTTCGAAAAACTTGCGGCGCACGTGCGCCCAGCAGAAGGCCAGCGTGGCCGGACAGGGTCCATCCGCGCCGGACTTCGTCGCCGTCTGGTAGGCCGCATACCCATCCACCAGGACGATGCCCTCGTAGTCGCCCAGCACGGTGCGCGCCGTCGCCCCGGAGCGGCTGGGGTAGATGCGATGGAAGACGGTGTCGGGCGAGGCCACCGTCCACGCGTACCACTTGGTGCCGGGCCCCTTGTCCAGCAGGTACCAGTGCGTCTCGTCCGCGTGGATGAGAGGCGAGGTGAAAACTTCGGCCAGCAGCGCCTCGTAGGACTTCTGCAGGTGCTGGGCGAGCGCCTCAATCTGGTCCCAGAGCGTCTGTGCCTCCACCACCAGGCCCTCGCGCGCGTACAGCCTTTCCTGGCGGGCCAGCGGCAGGTGGAAGCCGTACTTCATGAGGGCCACGTGGACCGCGAAGTCCACCGAGTAGCGGCCACCCGGAATCAGCCGCGGAGGGGCCGGCGCCGTCACCGGCGCGCAGCCCTGGCCGCAGCGGTACTTCTGCCGCTTCACCCGCCGCAGCAGGAAGCTTCGCTCGACGACGGTGATTTGCTCGCAGTCCTCCGTCTGGCCTTCCCACGCGCGCAGGCCGCTGCCGCACAGGCCGCAGACCTGGTCCGCCTCCTCCAGCGGCAGCAGCACCTCTTGCACCTTCAGCTCGGGCTGAGCCTTGGGGCCGTGGCCGCGCTGCGGCTTGGCACGCGGAGGCTTCGGCGGCTTGTCGCCACGCTTCTCGCTGGAGGCACCGAAGAGGCGCTGCTGCATGAGCGCCAGCTGCTCCTTGAGCTGCGTCAGCTCCAGCTGCAGGTGCGCCTGGGCCTCCTCGCCCTTGAGCCGGGCCACTTCCGCGACGAGCGCCTCGAGGCGCTGGTGCAGCCGGGCATTCTCCGCCTCCAGCAGCGCCGCCACCTGCTTGGCCGTCTCCAAGTCTCGCAGCTGCTCCACTCGCACCATGACTACCTGACAGGTGCTACAAGCCACTGCCTACCGCAAGGACTTTCTCGTCCACCGCCGGAGGCGACAGCTTCCACCGCCCCGCCAACTCGCAGCCCTCCAGGAAGAGCGACAGCTCGCTCACCGTCAACTCCACTGCCTGCGCGCCCTCGTCGCACCAGGGCCGAGCGAAGCGTCCCCGGAAGAGTCTCTTGGTGAGCAGCACCAGGCCCGTGCCGTCGAAGTGCAGCACCTTGGCCCGGCGCCGGCTGCGGCCGACGAAGAGGAAGACGTCGCCCTTGAGCAGCTGCCGCCCCAACTGCTGCTCGACGAGGGCACCCAGTCCATCGAAGCCCTTGCGCATGTCCACCGGGGCCGCGTACGCGAAGACGCGCACGGCGCGCGTGTGCGTCAGCATCCCAGTCTCCCCAACAGCTGGGCAGCGGCCTCCAGCGTCAGCCCCTCGACTCGCCAGCCGCCCGGCGAGACCAGCGCCACCTGCGGCACTCCTGCCACCTCGGCTCGGACGGGGCGCTCGCTGACGTGCACCGGCACCAGCGCCGCGCCCTTCTCGGCGGGCTTCGGACGGCGGTGGCCTGCGGGGCGCCCCTTGCGCCACTCGTAGAGCGTCGGCCCGGACACCCCCAGCTTCTGCGCCGCGTCCGTCACCGTCCCTCCCGCTGCCACGGTGTGCTCGGCGTAGCGCACCGCGAAGGCGCGCAGCGCCTCGGGGAAGGGCAACGAGCCACTGCGCCGCCCGGCCTTCAACCGCTGCGCTTCCTGACGGAACTGCTCCAATTCCTTCTCCAACTCCATGGACCACCTCCCTGGCGTGTGGCCAAGGGAGGTCTCATGAGAGGCCGGAGCCCGTCACGACGGGGCACGGCGAGGTCTTAC
>NZ_JAXIVS010000041.1 GCF_034259325.1 Hyalangium ruber
CACCCCTTTCAAGGTGTAGGTAGCGGTCGCCTCCATGCAGAGTAGAGGAGAGAGCGAACCGTGGAGGAGGAGCGAGGTGTTCCGGATGCACCGAGCTGTAGAGCCGGGGCTGCTGGGGACAGGTCATCCCAGGCCGGAGCCTTTCGCTCTGCTGGAGGAGTTGAAGAGCCCAGTGCTATGGCTTTCAGCACACGCCTGAGGTCGCCACGTTCTTCTGAGCTGTCGTTCACTAAGTAAGTTTTTGCCCTCGGAGCACCCGCGCAGTCGCTACATGTCTGCGGGCAACCTCGCCCGGCACATAGCCCTTGCGAGTCTTCTTCTTGGAGGCGCGGGGGTGCTTGCGCAGCTTGGCAGGGTTGACGTGTGCAGCCATCTGCCGCAGGGTGTCGCTCAGCTCAGGTGCTGATTGCTTCTTGAAAGGCTCCCACGCCGCTGCCGGGAGGGCAATCATCATCCCACCGTAGGTGGCCTTCACTTCGCCTGCAACGAAATAGGAGGACACCTCGAGCCCCGCGGTTGCCGATTCATGCTCAGCCTCCACCGCGGCTTGCAGCACGGCCAGGACGTTGTAAGCCATGACGGCCACACCCAAGGCCAGCAACGCGGCTCGTGGGTGGCCCAACGTCCGCACCTCGCTGTGAAGCACGGATTCCAAACGCCCGAACATGCCTTCAATGCTCCAGCGGTGGCGGTACAACCTCGCCACCTGTTGTGCTCCCAGGCGCTCGGCAGGCGCGTTCGTCAACAGGCGGATGACGGTGTCTCCGTCCTCGGTTGGCTCATCCAGGTGCAACTCAATGCGGCGCAAAGGCAGGTGCCGTCCTGTTCCATCCTCAATCTGAACAGCCTGCTCGAACACGACTCCCGTCTCCACCCGGCCGACCTCCTGCAGAGCCCCTACCGGCTCCGGGTGGGGAGAAACGCCATGCTCACGGATGATGAAGGCCGCCCCTTTGTCATGAAGGGCAAACAGAATCCCCGTGGTGCTGAAGTTTCTGTCGGCCAGCCACAACTCTCCGGGCTTCACGCGCTCCAGCACTGGCCCCAACAAGCTTCTCTCTTGAGCGTGGGCATCCTCCCCCGCCAGCATGTCCACCACCAAGTCCTCCTCGGGGGCGTAAACCACCAACGCTTGTCCAGGCAGGGCCGCTCCTCGGAAGCCGCGCAGTGGCTTCAACCGCTTCTCACTGGCCGGCAGGTGGTTGCCGTCCAGTACGCGCACCTGGTAGCCGGCCGCCCATGGCGTCTGCCGTGTCTTCAGGGGCTGCACTACCGGAGCCAGCCGCTCTGCACTGCCTTGCACCAGCATTCGTACCAGCTCGGGCTCCGTGTGGTTGACCTTGTCGTAGAGCGCGGTAATCGACACGGCCAACTCGTCACTGGCCTGCGCCGCCGCATGCAGCGAGGGCCTCAGGCCCAGAGCCACCAGCGACATCAAGTCCACCTCGGTGGAGAACAGTAACTCGCGTGTGTACTGCCGCTCCCGGTGCTGCTCGAACAGCTCCTCCAGCCATTCTGGGGACAAGGCCCGCTGCATCAGCAGCCGGGCCATCACGGCCAGGGGACTTTTCTGCGCGAACCGCTGGAATACCTCATCGAGGAGCATGGCCTTTCCTCCGGGAGCACCTCCCGAGAAGATGGCCTCGGCCCTGGCTCGGCACGCCTCAGTCGGCTATCGGCTGCTCTCCCGGACCCTCTCCTCTCAGAGAGCCACTACGCAACACCTTGAAAGGGGTGG
>NZ_JAXIVS010000042.1 GCF_034259325.1 Hyalangium ruber
CTCCTCCGTAGGGGCAGGTGCTACCAACTGAATCAACTGGCCTCTTCGTGTCCGAGCCGTTTCGACGAGTTCCTGCCCGAACTCGCTGTACGGCCGAGGATTGGGCAGCCGCCAGAGCTTCAGAATGGGGAGTGCCGTGTTCCACCGCTCGACCACGTATGGATACTGGCGGACCATTTCCGGGTTTGCGATCTCGCGTGTGGCGGCGTCCGCGATCACCGCCAGAGTACAAACGGCGAATACCCGGCCGCGTACTTCAGCGGGGACTGGTCCTGCGACTTCCTTGGGTTTGTGAGGAATGGCTAGCAGGACCGGATCGCCAAGGTGATAGCGGCGGCCTGCCTTCGCGGCATCCTGAGATCGTGGGAGGGCCAGGACGCCCCAGGCTTCCATGTTCGTCGCATAGACGTGCTTGAAATAGATCGTGCCGGTCAGATTCATGTCCACGACGTATCCTCCGCCTGTTCGCAGGTGTGGAGCGACAGCAAAATTGATGACTTACGGGACTTTGCTGAAGCGGGTTAGGCCCGAGGGGCGCCACCTCGAAGCGCTCCAGCTCGGCCCGGTGGTGCGCGCGTCTGACGGCTCCAGCTCGGCACCATGGCGCGCACGTCCGACAGCTCCAGCTCGGCCCGAGGGCGCCACCTCGAAGCGCCCCAGCTCGGCCCGGTGGTGCGCGCGTCGGACAGCTCCAGCTCGGCCCGGTGGTGCGCGCATCGGACGGCTCCGGCTCGGGCCCGTGGCGCGCGCGTGGACAGCTCCAACTCGGCCCGAGGGCGCCACCTCGGACGTGCTGCAGCTATGCGAGCTGGTCGAGGAACGCATCAGCAGCCTTCTGAGCCGCCTCCCGCATGACGAGGGCCATCGCGTCGGCGCCAGCCCATGAAATCGGCATGCGCACCCTTTGGGTCCCATCAGATTGGACTTCGGCCGCTTGGCCCCGGGCCTCGATGTCCCGCAGCTCCCGACTCAGTGCTGTCAGGGTCCCCAGATTTTGGAACGCATTGACCATGCGTACCAGGGCATCTTCCAGTAGCGGGAAGCGAAGGGCGGTGTCGGCACCTGCCCAGGAATCAACGCTGCGGTCCAGGGAAGAGTGCCCAGCCCACTTGTTGCGCAAATGACGGACATACTTCAGAGACAGCACCGTGTCGGCATTCGTCTCCCGCCGGATGTGTTTAATGAGCTCGACAGCCGCCTCCGTCTCGGTGTCGAAGGCTTTACTCAGGCGGGTGTTCAGCTCGGCCTCAAGTGCGTCCAGCGCGTGCGGGAGAGACCTTGTGCGGCCGGTGGCCAGGTCGATTGTGGAAGCAATTCCAATGACGGCCTGCTTGACCAGGCTGGTGTCGACTACCTCGATGGCGTGGCCGAGGACGCCGCGTTCCGCCGCCATCGCCGCCAGCCGAGGGTGCGCCCGTTTTGCGAAGTAGTACAAGTACACGGCGTCAATGAGCATGTTGCCTAGAGCTTGCTCGACTCGGCTTTCAGGCGCGATGGCCCCGACCAGAGAGTTCAGGTCCGCCTTCGTCAGCGGGTTGTCAGAAATCGCGGGTATATCCGCGAGGTCGTACTCAGACGTGAAGTCGCTCATCTTCATGGGGACCAGCGTATAGACGACATGGCAGGCCCCTCAAGGCTCGTCTTTTCGCCGCGTGGTCGTCCGTTCTGCACCCACTCTGCGCGGGCGGCCCAGGTCATCTCTGAGCCGGAGGGGGGCACGGCGAGCTCTTACG
>NZ_JAXIVS010000043.1 GCF_034259325.1 Hyalangium ruber
GCTAAGCGGTCCGCCATAGATGTTGTACACATCTGCGATGCTGCGTGCAGATGTGAGCCCGGAGGAATGGGAGCGACTCCGCGAGCGGGGTCGCTCGTCCTGGGCGACCCCGTGGGAGCGTGACCGGGTAGAGATGATTCTCCTGTCCGCCTCGGGCTGGTCGCCGCCACGGATTGCGGAGTACCTGGGAGTGCATGTGGCGACTGTGCGACGTGTTCTCAAAGCATGGAGCCGCGAGGGCGTGGATGCGCTGGAGCGCAAGCTGCCGGGGCCAGTTCCGGACGTTGAGCGATACGCCACTGTGGTGGGCATGCTCGAGCAGTTGCTCTCGGAGCCACGTACCTGGACGTCAGCCCAGTTGGCTGAGGCATTGGCCGGGGTGGGCATTCAAATGAGTGCCCGGCAGACGGAGCGCTACCTGGCAGAGTTGGGTGCTGGCTGGCACCGCACCAAGTCGAGCCTGGCGTATCTGCAGCAGCCCGAGGCGGTGGAGCAGGCGCGCCGCAAGCTCAGCACGCTCAAAAAAAGCCCGTTCCCAGAGGCTGGACCTCTTCTTCCTCGATGAGTGCGGCTTCGCTCCCACTCAACCGACGGGCTACAGTTGGACGCTGCGAGGCAGTCGTAAACTCATTGCCCATGAGGCCACCAAGGGTAGGCGCGCCAACGCCCTGGTCGCCTACGGCATTCGCGACGGCCAGCGAGCCCTGCGTTTCACCGTGAAGGGCCGCTCGCTTACCAGTGCGGATGTCTTCGACTTCCTGCGGGTGCTCCCCACCGGGAAGCGGCCATGCGTCGTTGTCCTGGACAACGTCAACATCCACACCAGCCGCTTCATTCGCCAACGACGTAGGCACCTGCGCAAGCTCGGCGTGCGCCTCTTCTTTCTCCCGGTGTACTCGCCGGAACTCAACGAGGTGGAGCCCGTCTTCGGCGTGGTGAAGTCCTACGAAATGCCCCGCCGCAGTTACCCCACGCTCGCTGAGCTGCTCGCCGCTGTCCGCAGCGCCTTCACCAGCTACCGAAACCGCATGCGGAAAAAGTGAACATGATCTATGGCGGACCGCTTAG